>NZ_RRYE01000211.1 GCF_004010105.1 Microbacterium sp. CPCC 204701 | reverse complement strand
GGCATCCGGGAACACGTCCATGGCTCCCGCGAGGCGCTCGCGGGTGACGTCGACCGCGATGGCGGTGTCGTCGCTCAGCCAGCCGCGCTGCCACCCGGCGCGCGCGGGGAGCCCCACGACTGCGACGTCGCGATGGCCGAGCGCCCGCAGGTGGCTCGCGGCCTGGCGCTGGGCCTCCCGGTTGTCGAGGCCGATGCGCGGCACGTCGTCGCCCGCATCGCCCTCGATGACGACGACCGGGATGCCTCGTGCCTTGACCGCGTCGAGCGATTGACGAAGCAGTCCGCTGCAGCCGATGAGCACCGCCGCGTCGAGCGGGGCGCTGGTGAGCGAGGGCCCCCCACCGGTCGGCTCCTGGTCGCGCAGCAGCAGGAGACCCGCGCCGAGGGGCGCGACGGCGTCGGCGAGACCGTCCATCATCAGGGTCTTGACCGGGTCGAGGAACGCCGTTCCGAGGTGCTCCTCGAAGACGACACCCACGATCCCCGAGCGTCCGCGCCGCAGCGACGCCGCGCGGGGATCGGGACCGGCGTACCCGAGCGCGGCCGCGGCGTCGAGCACGCGGCGACGGGTCGCGTCCGAGACCGGGGTGTTTCCGCTGAACACGACGGACGCCGTCGACGGCGAGACACCGGCCTCGCGGGCGACATCCGCGATCGTGGCGCGTCGGGTGCTCATGGGCCCCGATGGTACTCGCGCAGACGGCATCCGCCGAATCGATTCGAGAGAGTCGAATCGATTCGCTACGCTTGCCCGCATGGAACCGGTCCTCAGCCGTGCGCAGTACGTGCGCTGGCGCACGGCGATCTTCGCGATCTTCCTCGCGAGCGGACTCAGCATCGCGACGTGGGCTTCGCGCGTGCCGGCCATCAAGGTCACGCTCGACGTCGACAACATCCAGATCGGGCTCATGCTGCTCGGCGCGGGCATCGCGTCGATCCTGGGCCTGTCGCTCGCGAACATCGTGCTGGCGAGATGGGGCGCCCGCACGGGGATGCTCGTGTCGATGTTCGTCTTCGCCGCGGGCGTCGCGATCATCGGCGTCGGCACCGACGTGCTGCACTCGTACGTCGTCGTGATCGCGGGCCTGGTGCTGTTCGGCCTCGGCAACGGAGCGGTCGACGTCATGATGAACGTCGAGGGCGCCGCGATCGAGAAGCAGTCGGGCAAGACGATCCTGCCGCTGTTCCACGCCTTCTTCAGCTTCGGCACCGTCGTCGGCGCGGGGATCGGCGCCCTGGCCGCGGCGTGGCACGTCAACGTGCTTCTCCACACGCTCTTCATGGCGCTCGTGATCGTCGGCATCGCGTTCGCCTCGTATGCCAACGTCCCATCGCGCGACATCACGGGAGACACGGATGCCGCAGCCGACAGGCCGCACTGGCGGGAACGGCTGCACACCTCGCTGTCGGCCTGGCGCGAGCCGCGCACCTACGCCCTGGGCGTCATCATGCTCGGCATGGCCTTCGCCGAGGGCGGCGCGAACGACTGGCTCGCGCTCGGCATGGTCGAGGGGCACGGCGCCACCCCGGCGCTCGGCGCCCTCGGACTGACGGTGTTCTCCGTCTCGATGACGGTCGTGCGCGTCTTCGGCGGCCCGCTCGTCGACCGCTTCGGCCGCGTGGCGACGCTGCGGGTGCTCTCGGTGCTGGCTGCCGGGGGCCTCGTGCTGTTCATCCTCGCGCCGAACATCCCGCTCGTCTTCGTCGCCGCCGCACTGTGGGGCGCGGGCACCTCGCTCGGGTTCCCGCTCGGCATGTCGGCCGCGGCCGACGACCCCGCCAAGGCCGCCGCCCGCGTGAGCGCCGCCGCGACCATCGGGTACGTGTCGTTCCTGTGCGGCCCGCCGATCCTCGGGTTCATCAGCGAGCAGATCGGCCTGCTCAACACCCTGTACATCCTGGTGGCACTGGCGGTGGCCTCGGGTCTCGCCTCGTCGGCCGCCAAGCCCATCGCCGGCTCGAGCGTCGGCGCCGGCCACTCCCACCACTGACAGCCGGGGCTCGATGCGGTAACGATTCCGACCGGCCGCGGCGCCGCGGCCGCAGAATCTCCTTGTGATCAGGATCGGGCGCGGCGGTGCGTTGCTGAGCGCGGCGGCGCTCGCGTCTGTCGCGCTCACGGGTTGCGTGTCGCAGGGGTGCCCGGGGTGGGCCGGGTACGACTCTCCGCCGGATGCGGTCCAGGCCGCCGACGCAGTCGTCCTGGGGCACGTCGAAGAGCTCGCGTCGACGGCGAGCCTGTTCGGGGCGCCCGCGAACGTCTGGTCGGTCGAGGTGACCGAGTGGGTCAAGGGCGAAGGACCCGACACCATCCAGGTGATGTCACCTCCGTCGCGGTGCGGACCTACCGACGACCCGTATTTCGGCTCGGACCCGTTCGAGGCCGCGACCGCTCACTCCGCGTCCGTCGTTCTCCTCAGCGAGTGGGAGAACGGCTGGATGGGGCTGAACCCGGGTCAAGGGATCGTCGAGCTCACTCCGTCGGGCGACATCCCGCCCGAGTGGTGACCGCGCACATCCTCAGGCTGCCCGGTCGAGCTGGGCCGAGACGTCGAGGAGGTGGGGGAGGGCGCGGTCGATCATCTCCATGGTCGCGGTGAGCGAGATGCGGAAGTGCTCCGGCCGGTCGAAGAGCGTGCCGGGCATCAGGTACACGCCGCGTGCGGCGAGCGCGTCGCAGAACGCCACGGCGTCGCCACCCGGTGCGCGGCCCCACAGATAGAACGTGCCCTCGGGGCGGGTGACCTCGAGTCCGGCATCCGTCAGCGCGCCGTAGAGCCGGTCCCGCTTGCGGGTGAGCTCGGCCAGGTCGATCGACAGCGTCTCGAGGGCGGGCACCGAGTACTGCATGACCGCGTCGGGGAAACCCCAGCCGATCGCGAGCCCGAGGGGCATGAGGGCCTCGCGCAGCTCATCGCGCTCTGCGGCGGGGATCAGCGGAGACAGCGCGAGGTAGCCGAGCCGCTGGCCGGGAGCCAGCAGCACCTTGCCGTAGCTGTAGTCGATGACGGTCCAGGGGTACGAGGCGGCAGGGCTTGCGAACTCCACACCGTCGAAGCGGATACGCCGGTAAGGCTCGTCCGAGAGCAGCCAGATCCGCCGGCCGTGCTCGTTCGACGCGCGCTCGAGAACATCGGCCAGCTCGTCCCACGCCGCCTTCGGGTACACGCGGCCGGTCGGGTTCGCGGGCGAGTTGACGATCACCACCCTGGTGCGGGGCGTGATCGCGCGGGCTATCGCGTCGACGTCGAGGTCGAAGGTCGTCGCATCCAGCGGCGCGCGCACCGGCACGAGGTTCGCTGCGACCAGCATCGGCTCGTAGCAGAACCATCCGGGAACAGGGATGACGACCTCGTCGCCGGCATCCGCCAGCAGCGCAAGCGCCAGCGACATCGCGCCGAACGCGCCTTGGGTCATCGCGATGTCTTCGGGCTCGAAAGTCAGTCCCAGCTCGGGCACGAGGCCCGCCGCGACGACCTCCTGCGCCCCGCGTTCGCTGGTCTTGTACGCGAACCAGTCCACCGACTGCGGCTCGGCGTGCGCGCGCAGCGCCGCGGGAAGCCCCGGCAGAGCCATCTCGTGCGGGTTGCCGAACGTGAAGTCGAGTGCGTCCGGATCGTCGGCGATCGCCTGGATCCGTCCGAAGAACGCGGTCACGACGTCGACCGCAGCCTTCGCCTCTCTTGCCCGAGCCGACATCGCCATCTCGATCACCCTCGTCCGCAGTGCCCTACGTGATCCGGTCGGCATCCCATGTGTGGGGGAGCACCCATGGCTCCCGCGGACCGGCGGCCCCGGCGCGCGGGGTCGGCGCGCAAGGATACCGCGCCGCGGGCCCGTTGTGAAGATGACCTCGTGACGGGCCGGCTCGTTGTTAGGGTGATCGGCACCTCGCAGCGTTGGGCTCTCGGACCCCGGGTCGGCGTCCTCAACCCGAAGGAGAGATCATGCTCTGGACCATCCTCGGCCTCATCGTCATCGGCCTCATCGCAGGCCTGATCGCCCGTGCCATCATCCCCGGCAAGCAGAGCATGGGCATCCTGATGACGATCGCCCTCGGCATCGTCGGGTCCTTCGTCGGAGGCTTCCTCGGGTTCCTGGTCTTCGGGTCCGATCCCAGCGGAGGGTTCCTCCAGCCCGCGGGCATCATCGGTTCGATCCTCGGCGCGATCATCGTCCTCGGGCTCTACGTCTTCTTCGCGCGACGCCGCACCTCGCGACCCTGACCCGCGGCAGCCGCCGGGGCCCCCCGACCCGCGCGGCTGCCGTCGGCCTTCCCCCGCGTCCACACGGCGTACGGCGTCGACGAGGTCGCAGCATCCGTCGTGTTAGCAGACCCGCGCACCCGTGGTCGGGGGAACCCGCGGCAGTGGCAAGCCTCAGAGCCGATCGGCGACCGTGGCCGCGACCGTGAGCCACGCATCCCGGGTCTCGGGAGCGAGCGCTTCGAAGTCGATCGGCCCGCCGTCGACGAGCGACGGATCGAACGGGGCGGTGACGACGGCCGACGTCACCTGCTCGAAGTGCCGCGCCAGCCGATGCTCCAGGCGCCGATCCGGGCGGGACGACGGGGCGGTGAGCACCGTCACGGCCTCGTCGATCTTGGCACCGAAGCCCTTTTCGCGAAGTCCGTCGAGCAGCCACGCGGCACTGGCCGCCGTGTCTTCCCGCACCGTCGAGACGATCACGAGCTGGTCGGCCGCGGCGACGGCCGCCACCCAGTTCGAGGCACGCATGTTGTTGCCGGTGTCGACGATCATCAGCCGGTAGTAGCGGCGCAGCAGCGCATGGAGCCGGTCGAACGCCGCGGAATCGATCGTCGAGGATGCCGCGGCATCCTCGTCCGAAGCCAGCACATCGAACCGCGCGTCGACCTGTGTGCGCACGTACGTGTCGAGTGCGGCGAGGCTCGACCCGCTCGGATTCCAGAACTCATCGATATCCTCGAGGAGGTCGACGGCGGTGCGGTGGTGCGGCGCGTTCTGCGCGCGCCAGCCGAGCGTGCCGCGCGTCTCGTTGTTGTCCCACGCAAGGGTCGCTCCGCCACGCAGGGTGCCGAACGTCGCCGCGAGGAGCAGCGTGCTGGTCGTCTTGTGGGCGCCGCCCTTCGGATTCAGCACGACGATCGTGCGCGGCGCGTCGAGACGGCGCTGGACGCGCTTCTCGCGATCGAGCCGCGAGCGCTCCGCGCGTCCGGGCGCAGGCGAGACCAGACCGCCGGTGGCCCGGCGCACCGTGCCCTGCCACCCCGTGGTCGCGCGGGCGCGCTTGGTGCCGTTGCGCGACTCGAGCAGATCCTGGACGGTCGG
>NZ_RRYE01000210.1 GCF_004010105.1 Microbacterium sp. CPCC 204701 | reverse complement strand
CGCGGCGGCGGCATCCCTCCCCGGCACCCAGCCGCCGGCTCCCGCCGACCTTCCGGCCGGCGACGTCCCGGTCGCCCGCCTGATCTGATTCCCGTTCCATCCCGACCGCAGGAGGTCACCGTGTCCGACACCATCACAACCGGCCTGGTCAGCCTCGACGCCCGTCTGGGCGACGACAAGTCCGCCGTCATCCGAGCGCTCGCCGAGCGCGTCGTCGCTCACGGGCGAGCGACCGACGCCGAGGCGCTGTACGCGGATGCGTGGGCGCGCGAGGAGAAGGATGAGACCGGCCTGCCCGGCGGCATCGCGATCCCGCACGCCAAGAGCGAGGCGGTCACGACGCCTTCCCTCGCATTCGCACGGCTCAGCCCCGGCGTCGACTTCGGTGCGTCCGACGGCCCGGCCGACCTCGTCTTCCTGATCGCGGCGCCGGCCGACGCCGCCGAGGCGCACCTCGCCGTTCTGTCCAAGCTCGCGCGCAGCCTCATGCAGGAGGACTTCACGGCGGGTTTGCGGGCCGCGGCCACCGACGACGACGTCGTGTCGATCGTGTCCGCCGCGATCGGCGAAGCGGATGCGCCGGCCGCAGCCCCTGCCTCCGAGGCATCCACTCCTCCGGCAGTGGCGGCGGGAGGCATGCTCACGGTCGACGGCCGCCCCGCCCGAATCGTGGCCGTGACCGCGTGCGCGACGGGGATCGCGCACACCTTCATGGCTGCCGACGCGCTGACGGCTGCAGGCAAGAAGGCGGGCGTCGACGTCGCTGTCGAGCCGCAGGGCTCGAGCGGCTACCAGGCGCTTCCGAGCGAGGTCATCCACAACGCCGACGCGGTGATCTTCGCCACCGACGTCGACGTCCGCGAGCCCCAGCGGTTCGCGGGCAAGCCCGTCGTGCGCTCGGGCGTGAAGCGGGGGATCGAGCAGCCGGACCGGCTCGTGGCCGAAGCCGTCGCCGCTGCCACAGATCCTTCGGCCACCCGCGTCAGCGGAGACGCCGCCGCTGTCGCCGCGACGTCCACCGAGACGCTGTCGTGGGCTGCGCGGATCCAGCGGATCCTCCTCACCGGCGTCAGCTACATGATCCCGTTCGTCGCCGGCGGCGGGCTGCTGATCGCGCTCGGCTTCCTCCTCGGCGGCGTCGACGTGAACGCCGACGACCAGGCGTTCGGTGTCATCATCGAGAACGCCCTGTGGGACCTGCCCGCGGGCGGTCTCATGCAGTACCTCGGCTCCGTCGCCTTCGTGATCGGCGCGACGTCCATGGGCTTCCTCGTCTCTGCGCTCGCCGGCTACATCGCCTTCGCCATCGCCGACAGGCCCGGCATCGCCCCCGGGTTCGTCGCGGGAGCCGTGGCGGTGCTCATGAACGCGGGCTTCATCGGCGGCATCATCGGCGGTCTGCTCGCGGGCACGGTGGCGTGGTGGATCGGCCGGTTCCCGGCGCCGCGATGGCTCCGTGGTCTCATGCCCGTCGTGATCATCCCGCTCCTGGCATCCATCGTGGCGTCGGGCCTGATGATCCTGTTCCTCGGTCGCCCGATCGCCGCGCTCATGGAGGGTCTGAACGCCTGGCTCACCGACCTCGCGGCGACCGGCGCCATCGTGGTGGTCGGAGTCATCCTCGGACTCATGATGTGCTTCGACCTCGGCGGACCGGTCAACAAGGTCGCCTACGCCTTCGCCGTCGCCGGCCTCGCCGCCGGCTCGGCGGAGAACCCCACGCCGTACCTCATCATGGCGGCCGTCATGGCGTCGGGCATGGTCCCGCCGCTGGCGATGGCGCTCGCCTCGACGGTGATCGCGCGCCACCTCTTCCCGCCGGTGGAGCGCGAGAACGGCAAGGCGGCGTGGCTGCTGGGCGCGTCGTTCATCAGCGAAGGCGCGATCCCGTTCGCCGCCGCCGACCCACTTCGCGTCATCCCCGCCTCGATGGTCGGCGGCGCGGTCACCGGTGCGCTCATCATGGTGTTCGGTGTGGAATCCCTCGCGCCGCACGGCGGCATCTTCGTGCTCTTCGCGATCGAGCCGATCTGGGGCTTCCTCGTAGCGCTCGTGGCGGGTACCGTCGTGTCGGCGCTCGCCGTCGTCGCCCTGAAGCAGTGGATCGGCCGCAAGGAGCTCGAGCAGGCGGAGGCCGCCGTCGCCGTGGCGGCGTGAGATCGACCCCGCAGATTCTGCGCCCCGAGAAGGAGAGAGAAGAAGATGGCACAACGTCAGGCCACCATCGCCAGCAGCTCCGGGCTGCACGCCCGCCCCGCGAAGCTGTTCGTGCAGGCGGTGCAGTCGAAGTCCGTCCCGGTCACCATCGCGGTGGACGGCGGCCCCGATCTCAACGCCGGCAGCATCCTGTCGCTGATGGGCCTGGGCGCATCGCAGGGCACGGTCGTCACGCTCAAGGCAGAGGGCGACGGAGCCGAGCAGGCGCTCGACGAGCTCGTCGCGCTGCTCGAGACGGACCTCGACGCCGAGTAGCAGCAGAGATCACGACGAGACGACGGATGCCGGGGGTCGAAGCCGCCGCGGCATCCGTCGTCTGCTTCACAAGGGCAGGTCGCGTCATGTGTCGGTCGAGTCGCCGGGGTCGAGCGCGAGGAACTCGCCGCCGCCCTGCTCGGTCGCCCACCGCAGGCGCGCGCGGCCCATGTCGCGCCCGACCACCGAGAGCGTCATGTCGTGGGTTCCGAACGCGCGGCGCGGTGCGACGGCCAGTACGAAGTCCATGGCCTCGCCGATCTTCAGCCACGGCGCGCCGACCGGCGCCGCGAGCAATGACACCCGGCGGCCCGCGGGGACCGCGTACGAGTCGCCCGGGTAGTAGAACTCGTCGTCGACGAGCACACCGACGTTGTCGATGACCGGGATGGTGTCGTGGATGACGGCGTGCCGGCCGCCGAAGAACTCGAGGTGGAACGGCTCGATGTCGACGGTGTCGCCGGGGTGGACCACGGTGACGTCGTAGCCTGCCGCGGCCTTGGCCACCCCCTCGGGGCCGAAGATGGGCGTGCCGGGAAACGCGCCGAGGATGCGATCCAGGTGGTCCGCCGTCCAGTGGTCGGGATGCTCGTGCGTGAGCACGATCGCCACGACGTCGCCGAGGTCGCCGAGTGGAGCGGTGAACGACCCGGGATCGATCACCAGCGTCCTGCCGGCGTTGATGAGCGTGAGAGTGGCGTGCTCGAACTTGGTGACTCGCATGTCTCGAGTCAAGCGCGCACAGCGGCCTGCGGCAACGTCGCCGGGGGAGCGTCCTCGATTTGGATCGACCACCCGCCACATGGCATAATCGAACGGTTGCCTGAACGGCCCCATCGTATAGCGGCCTAGTACGCCGCCCTCTCACGGCGGTAACGCGGGTTCGAATCCCGCTGGGGTCACCACTTCAGGCAGCAGGCGCAGCATCACACTGTGATCGCTGTAGGGCCCCATCGTATAGCGGCCTAGTACGCCGCCCTCTCACGGCGGTAACGCGGGTTCGAATCCCGCTGGGGTCACAGACCGACGAAGCGCCCCGCTCGGGATCGAGCGGGGCGCTTCGCCGTGCTGTCAGGAGGGGAGCGCGAAAGGCAGCAGCACCACGACGGCGGACAGCACTCCGCAGCCGACGACGAACGCGGTGAGCACCAGGAGGAGTCCAGCGCCCGGCATCCGTTCGGCGCGGTCGTCGAGCAGCGCGCGATTGACGCGCACGTGCCGGGCTCGGGCCCGCACCCACAGCAGCACCGCGAACGCGACCCCGATGAGCCCCGGCGCGAGCCACACCCCGCTCAGGTCCGGCGTGGGCGCGATGGCGGGGAGCACGCGCAGCGCGATGAGCGATCCCACCCCGATCGCAAGGGCCGTGCGGCGCCATGCGAGCTCGGTGCGTTCGGGCTGCAGCCCCGGGTCGAACAGGGCTCGCCCGCTCATCGCAGCACGACGCCCAGCAGCACCAGCGCCCCGACCAGCACGATGGTGGCGGCCAGCGCGATGCTCGTGGCGGATCCCGGCAGCGGCGAGCCCGAACGCAGCGCGCGCTCGGTGCGTCCCCACTCGAGCCACGCGAGCAGCGGGACCACCAGACCCGCCGCGATGAGGATGAGGGCTGCCGTGAGCCGCAGCCCCGGCTGCAGGTCGAGGCCGAGCGCCTCGAGGGCGACGCCGCCGGCGATGAGCGCGAGTGCGGTGCGGTTCCACGCGAGGAAGGTCCGCTCGTTGGCGAGGCTGAACCGCGCGTCGGGCTCGTCGCCCATCCGGTAGACCGACTGCGGGAATCTCGTGCGCGTCACCGCTCCACAGTATCGGCGACGCGCGGCCCGGCACTCACGTCCGCTCGACGTGGCCGGTCCCCATGCCTCCTCCAGGCGCCGCTGGGGTGTCGCCCGGTGCCTCCGGGCGTGCGGTCCCGGCCGCCCGGGCCTCGGCATCCGTTCGCCGTGCGCGACGGCTGCGCACCAGCCGCACGATTCCCCACGCGATGAGCGCGGCGATGCCTACGACGATGAGCCAGGGAACCAGAAAGCCGAGGGCGACCACGATGCCGTTGAGGGTCGCCACCAGGCCGTTCCATCCCGCGACGAGTCCGTCGGCGAAGCCGGCGGGATCCGCCTCCACCGTCTCGACCTCGGGGACGATCGTGACGGTCAGGGTCGACATCGTCACCTGGCTCTCGAGCATCTCGAGCTGCTGCTGGTAGGACTCCAGCATCGCCTGCCGCTCCGACAGGGCCGACTCCGCCGCGATGAGGTCCGCGACGCTCTGCGCCTGCGCCATCAGGTCGGTGAGGCGATCGACCGACGCCTGCGCGGCCTCGATGCGCGCCTCGAGGTCGACGGTCTGCTCCGTCACGTCGTGACGGTCGATGGACGTGGCGGTGACCTCGCCGGTGTCGGCGAGCTCGTCGACGACCGCCGGCAGCCGGTCGGCGGGGACTCGCACCGTGACCCACGCGCCGTCGGGCGGCGAGGGGTACGGCATCGTCGAGTCGGTCACTGCGCCGCTCATGGGATCGACGGGATGCACCCTGCCATCGGTGCCGACGCTCATCGACTCGACGTAGCCTCCGTGGGCGACCGCCGAGTTGCCGATTGCGCGAGCAGCGGCCTCGACGTCGTCCACCGACACGGTCGCCGACGCGGTCGTGATGATGTCGCGGTCGGCCGCGGACTCGGCCCCTGCGTTCTGGCCGAGGGCTCCCTGCTCGGCGACCTCCGGCCCCCCATCGCGCGCGTCCAGCGCCACACCCGAATCCATGCCGCCCCCGGCGTCCTCGGCCGGCGCAGCGGGTGCGATCGCCGTGCTGTCGCCCGCGCCCCCCGCCCCTCCGACGAGCGAGCCG
>NZ_RRYE01000021.1 GCF_004010105.1 Microbacterium sp. CPCC 204701 | reverse complement strand
CGACGGCCGAGCGCGCGTCAGCGGCGAGCGCCTGGCTCACGCGCGGGCCCCCTGGCGACCGCGCAGCCGGCGCGCGTCCTCGAGCGCGTCGAGGAACGACTGCGACCAGCGCGCGACATCGGCCTCGATGACTTTCCTGCGCAGCGCACGCATGCGCCGGCCCTGCTCAGCAGCCGGCATGTCGATCGCCCGCATGATGGCGTCCTTCATGCCGTCGATGTCGTGGGGGTTGATGCGCACGGCGCTGGGCAGCTCGTCCGCGGCGCCCGCGAACTCGCTGAGCACGAGCACGCCGCGATTGTCGATCCGCGAGGCGACGTACTCCTTCGCGACGAGGTTCATCCCGTCGCGCAGCGCGGTCACGAGCATGACGTCCGCGGCGAGGAAGAGCGCCACCATCTCTTCGCGGGGGTACGCCTGGTGAAGGTAGCGGATGGCGGTGTGGTCCATCGTGTCGAAGTCGCCGTTGATGCGCCCGACGGTGAGCTCGATCTCATCGCGCAGCTGCATGTAGGCGCCGACGCGCTCGCGGCTGGGGCTTGCGACCTGCACGAGCGTGACGTCCTCCACCGAGATCTTGCCGTCCTGCAGCAGCTCGCCGAACGCCTTCATGCGGTGACGGATGCCCTTGGTGTAGTCCAGGCGATCGACCCCCAGGAGGATCTTCCGGGGGTTGCCGAGACTCTCCCGGATCTCCTGCGCGCGGGCCCGCACGTCGTCCCGCCGCGCGAGCTCGATGTACGACGAGGCATCGATCGAGATCGGGAACGCCCTCGCGAGGGCGCGACGGTTCGTCCCGTCGGGGGTGGGGACGGTGATGCCCGACGCCTTGGTCTCGTAGCGCAGCTGGCGCCGCACGGCACGCGCGAAGTTGCCGGCATCCGCCACGCGCTGGAACCCGATGACGTCCGCGCCGAGGAGTCCCTCGAGCACCTGCCGGCGCCACGGCAGCTGCGAGTAGAGCCCGTATGCGGGGAACGGGATGTGATGGAAGTAGCCGATGGTGAGGTCGGGCCGGGCGTCGCGCAGCATCTGTGGGACGAGCTGCAGCTGGTAGTCCTGCACCCACACGGTGCCGCCGTGCGCGGCGACGGCGGCGGTGGCCTCGGCGAAGCGGCGGTTGACCTTCACGTACGAGTCCCACCACACGCGGCGATACCGCGGCTCGGCGATCACGTCGTGGTACAGCGGCCAGAAGGTGTCGTTCGACATGCCCTCGTAGTACTTCTCGACCTCGTCGGAGCTGAGCACCACGGGGACGAGGAACGTGCCCTCGAACTCGAACGGGTCGACGTCGATGTCGGGCTGCCCCGGCCACCCGACCCAGGCGCCGTCCGCGCGGCGCATGACCGGCTCGAGCGCCGTCACGAGACCTCCCGGCGACCGGCGCCAACCCGGCTCACCCTCGCCGTCGACGATGCGGTCGACGGGAAGGCGGTTGGCGACGACCACGAGTTCAGCCAGGTGTTCGGGCTCTGTCACGCGGGCTCCTGACGTTGCGGGGACTCGGCAGGCCCAGGCTAACAGCGCGCCTCGCGGCCCCCACGCCCCTTGACGGGTGATCGGCGCCATGTCAAGGGGCGCGAGCCCCGCTGGGCCCGCGCTAACGTGGGCGCATGCGCAAGTACCTCTTCGGCACCGGCATCATCACGGCGTTCACCGGAGGAATGACGCTGCTGCGGGCTCTGCGCGAGAACGAGCCGTTCACGTGGCGGACGGCTCTGGCGTGGCTCAGCTGGGGCATCTCGCTGGCCCTCGCGGTGGGTGCCGTCGTCGATGTCCGCAAGGCTTCGCGCGGGGGCCTCATCGCGAACGACTCCCCCGTGCACGGCCGCGAGAAGAGGCTGGTGAAGCGCCGGCTGGAGCGCTGAGCGCCTCAGCCGGATTCCTCAGCGCGTGAGGATCAGCGCGTCGCCCTGACCGCCGCCGCCGCACAGCGCCACCGCGGCGGTTCCGCTGCCGCGGCGCACCAGTTCGTGCACGGCGTGGACGACGAGACGGTTTCCGGATGCCCCGATCGGGTGCCCGATCGCGATGCCTCCGCCGTGCGGATTGACGACGTCGTCCGACAGTCCGAGCTCGGCCTGTGAGCGCGCCACGACCGCGCCGAACGCCTCGTTGATCTCGACGAGGTCGAGGTCGGACACCGCGACATTCTGCTTGTGGCACGCCTTCTCGATCGCGCGTGCAGGCTGCGAGTGCAGCGAGTTGTCGGGGCCCGCGACCTGGCCGGACGCGCCGACGACGGCGAGCACCGGCCAGCCGTTCGCGTCGGCGTGGGATCGGCTGGTGAGCACGACGGCGGAGGCGCCGTCCGAGATCTGCGACGAGTTGCCCGCGGTGATGGAGCCGCCCTCGGCGAACGCCGGCCGCAGGCGCGCGAGCGTCTCGACCGTGGTCTCGGGGCGCACGCCTTCGTCCTTGGTCGCGACGAGCGGGTCGCCCTTGCGCTGCGGGATCTCGATCGGGACGATCTCGGCGTCGAACAGACCCTCCGCGTGCGCGGCGGCAGCGCGCTGATGCGACCGTGCGGCCACGGCATCCTGTGCCTCGCGGGTGATCTCGAGGCGGCCGTTGTGCCGCTCCGTCGACGCGCCCATGCTCTCGCGGTCGTAGGCGTCGGTGAGGCCGTCGTACGCCATGTGATCGAGCACCTCGATCGACCCGTACGCCCAGCCGTCGCGCGAACCCATGAGCAGGTGCGGTGCACGCGTCATCGACTCCATGCCCGCGGCGACCACCACCTTCGCGTCGCCGACGGCGATCATGCGGGCGCCGTCGATGACCGCGGTCAGGCCCGACAGGCACACCTTGTTGATCGAGCCCGAGTGGACGTCCCACGGGATGCCGGCGCCCACCGCGGCCTGGCGCGCGGGATTCTGCCCCGACCCGGCCGGCAGCACCTGACCGACCAGCACCGCGTCGACGGCGTCCGCGGGGATGCTTCCTTTCTCGAGGGCACCGAGGATCGCGGCGCTCCCGAGCTGAACCGCGGTCAGCGACGCGAGCTGACCCTTCAGTCGCCCCTGCGGCGTGCGCGCGGCGGCGACGATGACGACGTCGTCGTGGTTCATGCTTCGATTCTCTCTTCGATCGCGACGGTGAGGGGCGGTTCGGTGGCATCGATCACGTCGTCGACGGTAACGCCCGGTGCGAGTTCGACGAGCACGAGCCCGTGCTCGGTGACGTCGATCACGGCGAGGTCGGTGATGATGCGGTCCACGACGCCCTTGCCGGTGAGCGGCAGCGAGCACTCGGCGACGATCTTGGCGCTGCCGTCCTTGGCGACGTGCTCCATGAGCACGATGACCTTGCCGGCCCCGTGCACGAGGTCCATCGCGCCGCCCGGGCCCTTCACCATCTTTCCGGGGATCATCCAGTTCGCGAGATCTCCCGTCGCCGAGACCTGCATCGCGCCGAGGATCGCGGCGTCGATCTTCCCGCCGCGGATCATGCCGAAACTCATGGCCGAGTCGAAGAACGCCGCGCCGGGCAGGGTCGTCACGGTCTCTTTGCCGGCGTTGATGAGGTCGGGATCGACGTCCTCCTCGGTCGGGTACGGCCCGACGCCGAGGATCCCGTTCTCGGACTGCAGCACGACCGTCACGCCGTCCGGAACGTAGTTCGGCACGAGCGTCGGCAGCCCGATGCCCAGATTCACGTACGCGCCGTCGGCGAGCTCCCGAGCGGCCCGCGCCGCCATCTCGTTGCGGGTGAGCGTCATGTCAGGCTCCTTCCGACATCTCGCGGGCGCCGTCGGTCCGTGAGCCCGTCGACGGAGCGACCGTGACCGTGCGCCGCTCGATGCGCTTGTCGAGGTCGGACCCGACCTCCACGATGCGGTGCACGTAGATGCCGGGTAGGTGGATGCTGTCGGGATCGAGCTCGCCCGGCTCGACGAGCTCCTGCACCTGGGCGATGCACACGCGGCCCGCCATCGCGGCGAGCGGGTTGAAGTTGCGCGCCGCCTTGTTGAAGACGAGGTTGCCGTGCCGGTCGCCGCGCAGCGCGTGCACGAGCGCGAAGTCGGTCACGATCGCCTCCTCGAGCACGTACTCGCGCGCGGCGCCGCCCGCGCCGAACGTGCGCACGTCCTTCGCCGGCGAGGCGACCGCGATGCCGCCCTGACCGTCGTACCTGCGGGGCAGTCCGCCCTCGGCCACCTGGGTTCCGACGCCCGTCTGCGTGTAGAACGCGGCGATGCCCGATCCGCCGGCGCGCAGCTTCTCGGCGAGCGTCCCCTGCGGTGTCAGCTCGAGCTCGAGCTCGCCCGAGAGGAACTGCCGTTCGAACTCCTTGTTCTCGCCCACGTACGACGACGTCATCTTGCGGATGCGCTTCGCGTTCAGCAGGATGCCGAGCCCCCAATCGTCGACGCCGCAGTTGTTGCTGACGATGCTGAGGTCGCCGGTCCCCTGCGCGAGCAGCGCCTCGATGAGCGCGATGGGGTTGCCGGACAGGCCGAAACCTCCCACTGCGAGAGACGCTCCATCGGGGATGTCGGCGACGGCCTCGGCCGCCGAGCCCCAGGTCTTGTCGATCACGTGCCACTCCTTCGTTGCCGATCGGGTCCATCCTCATGCGCCCGTCGCCGACCGCGCGAGGTCGCGTTTGCCATCTGGAGATCGCGGGGCGTAGTGTCCACATCGTGGACAGACTTCGTGCGACGCCGCCCACCGTGCCGGGCGCACAGTCGATCGCCCGCGCGGCCCAGCTGCTGCGGCTCGTGACATCGGCGGGCGCCGACGGCATGACGGTCGCCGACCTCTCGAAGCGCGCCGACCTCACCCGCCCGACAGCCCACAGGCTGCTGTCCGCTCTGCGCCATGAGGGCCTGGTCGACCAGGACGAGAAGACCGGACGGTGGATGCCGGGGCCCGAGCTGTACCTGATGGGGACCGTCGCGGCATCCCGCTACGACATCACCTCGATCGCGCGCGACATCGTGCGCTCGCTCGCCGTGCGCACCGAGGAGAGCGCGTTCCTCTCGGTGCGCCGCGGCGACGAGACGGTGTGCCTGCTGCGCGAAGAGGGCAGCTTCCCGATCCGCTCCTTCGTACTGTCGGAGGGCGTGCGGTTCCCGCTCGGCGTGGCGTCGGCGGGGCTCGCGATCCTCGCGTTCCTGCCGCCTCACGATGTGGACACATACTTCGAACGACACCCCGGGCTGTCGCGCGAATGGGGCGCGGCGCACGGCGAGGCGCGCCTGCGCACGCGCCTGCGCGAGACGACGGAGCGCGGCTACGCAGTGAACCCGGGACTCATCGTGGAGGGCTCCTACGGCATCGGCGCGGCGGTGTTCACGCGTGAGGGGCATCCGCAGTGGGCGCTGAGCCTGACCGGCGTCGAGTTCCGGTTCGGCCCCGACCGGCTGCCCGAGCTGGGCCGCACGCTCCTGGCGCACGCCCACCAGTTGACGACCCGCATCGCCGCCACCCGCTGAGACGTCGAGAAAACAGGAGGAGGGCCGCGTAGCGCCGCTCCGCGTGGCAGCAGCCTCGCGTTCCTCCTGTGTTCTCGACGGTCGGCGGCTTCGACTGATCGCGCGGCATCAGGCGCGGGCCAGCTCCTCGCGGACGACGGCGGCGACGGCTTCGCCGCCCAGCGGCGACAACACGATCGTGTAGTGGTTGAAGCCGTCGACCCGCTCGTGGACGACCGAAGCAGTGGCCGAGAGCATGCGCTCCAGATGCTCGGGCGCGTACAGTCCGGGCGGCTCGTCCTGCAGCCCGCGCGGGACCGTCAGCATGCGGGCCGGGTGTCGCAGTCCCGCCAGCGCCTCGGGCAGCGCCGTGCCGGCGTTCATGTCGAGCGTGTCGTCGGCGGTCGTGGCGTAGCTCGTCGCAGGACGCAGCGCGCCTTCGCCGTCGTCGACGAGGTCGTACGCGAGGTAGCGCTCGAGCTCGGGCGTCCAGTCGGACTGGAACGCGGGATGCCTCCGCCAGAACTCCAGGTACTCCCCCGGGTCGGCGAACCTCATCGACAGCCTCGCGGCCGTGGGTCCGAGGATGCCGGCGACGAGCTCGTCGGTACTGAGCCCGGCGGGGATGTCGAGCGGCAGGCCGCCGTCGACGAGTACGAGGCGCGACACACGCTCGCGGTGGAGGTGCGCGAACACGACCGCGACGAACGCGCCCATCGAGTGGCCCACCACGACGGTCTTCTCGATGCCGAGCGCGTCGAGCGCGGCGGCGACATCGGCGGCGTGCGCAGCCATGCCGGCCGGGCCGGCGAGGTCGTTGCTGCCGCCGCGTCCGCGCAGATCGGGAGCGATCGCCCGGACGCCCGGCAGCCGGTCGACGACGAACGGCCACGCGAGGTGCGACGAGGTCACGCCGTGGATCAGCAGCACGTCGGCGGCATCGGCGATCGCGGGCTCCGGGTCCCACACGGCGACGCGCAGGTCGCCGCCCTCGACGGGCACGTCGATCGTCCGGTACGTGTGGGTGAGGCGCGGCCCGCCTGTGACCTGCGTCGCGTCGGTGGTCATCGGGCCGTCCATCCGCCGTCCATCGTGTACGAGGCGCCGGTGACCATGCCCGCCTTGTCCGACACGAGCCACCCCGCGAGCGAGGCGACCTCCTCGGTCTCGACGAGCCGCTTGACCGCCGTCTCGGTGAGCATGATCTTCTCGACGACCTCGCTCTCGGGAATGCTGTGCACCTTCGCCTGGTCGGCGATCTGCTTCTCGACCAGGGGCGTGCGCACGTACGCGGGATTGATGCAGTTGCTCGTCACGCCGTGCGGCGCGCCCTCGAGCGCCGTGACCTTCGAGAGTCCCTCCAGCCCGTGCTTGGCCGACACGTACGCCGACTTGAACGCGCTCGCCCGCAGGCCGTGCGCGCTCGAGATGTTGACGATCCGACCCCACCCGCGCTCGTACATCGCGGGAAGGGCCGCCCGAATGAGCAGGAAGGGCGACTCGAGCATCAGCCGCAGGAGCAGCCGGAACGCGTCGGGGTCGAACTCGGGGATCGGCGAGATCCGCTGGATGCCGGCGCTGTTCACGAGGATGTCGACGTCGAGGATCAGGTCGTCGAGCGCGGCGGTGTCGGAGAGGTCGACGACCCACGGCTCGCCGCCGACCGCGGCCGCGGCATCCGTCGCGGCATCCGCGTTCAGGTCGGCGATGATGACGTGCGCGCCGCGCTCGGCGAACTCGTGCGCGCAGGCGAGGCCGATGCCGCTGGCGCCGCCCGTGACGAGGGCGCGCCTGCCCTCGAGATCCCTGTGTGTCATGCGTCTTCCTCCTCGTCGTCGCCGACGCCCGCTCGCGGGGCCAGCGCGTTGTCGATGAACCGGGCCATGCCGGCGAACACCACGGGATCCAGCTGCGCCGGGGGCCTGCCGTCCGCGTCGCGCTCCCACAGCAGGAACCGCATGCCGATCAGCTCGCCCGTGCCCATGAGCGCCCACGCCGTCGTCTCGGGGTCGAGCGCGCGGTCGACGTCGCCGGCCTCCTGCGCGGCCCGGAGCCCCGCCTCGTAGCCTTCGACGATGCGCGTGTAGTGCAGCCGCAGCACCTCCGGCGAGACGAACTCGGCTTCGCGCACGACGCGGTACAGCGCAGGATGCTCGGCGGTGAAGCGGAAGAACCCCGCGAACCCGGCCCGCTCGGCCTCGAGCCGCGTGGACGCGCCGGACATGGCCTCCGACATCGAGCGGCGCACGCGTTGGTTGAGGTCGAGCACCAGCGCTTCGAAGATCGACTGCTTGCTGTCGAAGTACAGGTAGAAGGTGCCGAGCCCGATGCCGGCGCGCTCGGTGATCTTGACGATGGATGCCTCGTGGTACCCCTGTTCGGCGAACACCAGCTCGGCCGCCTCGAGCAGGCGCCGGCGCGTCGCCTCGCCACGCTTGGTGAGCGGCCGTCCCGTCGCCGGCGACACCAGGTTCTCGGCATCGTCGGTGAGCTCCTCCGAAAGACTCATCGCGGCATCCCCTCCGTCGTGCGGTCTCGCTCCCCCGCGCGATCCGCGGCCATCAGCGAGCGTGCTCGTGCGCGCAGCCGCGAGGGGGCGAGCTTCTCGATCGTCGAGCGCGGCAGCGCATCGACGAACTCCGCCCGCACCGGCACCTTGAACGCCGCGAGGTTGCGGCGCGCGTGCGCAAGCACCTCGTCGCCCGAGAGCACGGCGCCGCGCGCGGGCACGACGAACGCGACACCCCCCTCGCCCCAGACCGGATCGGGCACGCCCACCACGGCCGCCGCCTCGACGAGCGGGTGCAGCGTGAGGGCGTGCTCGACCTCGGCGGACGCGACGTTCTCTCCGCCGGAGATGAAGATGTCCTTCAGCCGGTCGACGATGCGCAAGACGCCGGCGGCGTTTCGCGCGACCA
The DNA here is from genome assembly GCF_004010105.1 of Microbacterium sp. CPCC 204701. Taxonomy (GTDB): domain Bacteria; phylum Actinomycetota; class Actinomycetes; order Actinomycetales; family Microbacteriaceae; genus Microbacterium. Next base: position 13,383 of record NZ_RRYE01000021.1, on the reverse strand, counting down.
CATCGCCGGTGCGCAGCCATTCGCCGCGCATCGCCCGCGCGGTCGCCGCGTCGTCGTCGAGGTATGACTCGAACGCGTCGAGGTACTGCTTGCCGTAGCTCGCGACGGGGCCTGACTCGCTCGTGACGATGCCGATGGCGACCTCCGCAGGGCCTGCGCCCTCGGTGGACTCCCCGCCCTTCGTAACCCGCATGTGCGTGCCTTTCCCCATTGGAGGGAATCTGATGCCTCGGAAGCAGGAAGCTGAAATCCGATTCAGGTTCTAGCAACCTAGGAAAGGCACGAGCCGGGGTCAAGTCGAGTTTTGCGCCGCGGCGGCGTCGTTACCGAATCGCGACGCAGGCGGACGGATGCCGCAACGCAGAAGAGGGCGGCCCGCAGGCCGCCCTCTTCGTTGGTGCACCCCCTGGGACTCGAACCCAGAACCCACTGATTAAGAGTCAGTTGCTCTGCCGATTGAGCTAGAGGTGCATGGCGCGCGACGAGGCGAACCGAGGATCAACATTACCATCACGATCGCGTCTCATGAAATCGACGTGGGAAGCCGCGCGGCTATCCTTGATGACGTGACCGCCGCCCTCCCCATCCCGACGTTCGACGCGCCGTTCGAGGGGGATCTCGAGGCCGAACTCGACCTGGCTCTCCGCCTCGCCGACGCGGCGGACGCGGCATCCATGTCCCGCTTCGACGCGGCCGATCTCGACATCCGCACGAAGGCCGACACCACGCACGTGACCGAGGCCGATCTCGCGACCGAGCGGGCGATCCGGGCCGTCCTCGAAGCCGAGCGCCCCGGCGACAGCGTCTTCGGGGAGGAATACGGCATCAGCGGCGACTCGTCACGGCAGTGGATCATCGACCCGATCGACGGCACCGCCAACTATCTCAAGGGCATCCCGATGTGGACCACGCTGATCGCGCTGGCGATCGACGGGATCCCGCGGGTCGGCGTCGCGAGCCAGCCCGCCATCGGGCGACGGTGGTGGGCCGCGACCGGCCTCGGCGCGTGGACGAACACGCCGTCGGGCGAGCCGAAGCGGCTCGCTGTGTCGTCGGTCGACTCGATCGCGCAGTCGAGCGTGAGCTTTCAGAGCGTCGCGCAATGGCGCGAGGCCGGGCAGCTCGACGCGCTGGAGCGCCTGACGTCGTCGGTCTGGCGCGACCGCGGCTACGGCGACGCGTGGCCGTACATGCTGCTGGCCGAAGGGCGCCTCGAGTTCGTGGCCGAGTTCGGCGTCAGGGAGTATGACATCGCCGCACTCGTGCCGATCGTCACCGAGGCAGGCGGCCGCTTCACGTCGTTCGACGGCCGCGACTCACTGTCGGAGCGCTCGTCCCTGGCGACGAACCGCCTGCTTCACGACGCCTTCCTCCAGCTTCTCAATTCCGACTGAATCGTCCCGCTGCCCTTCCCCACCGGAGTCTCGCCCATGCCCTCCCCCCGCACCCTCGGCGCCGCCGTCGTCCTCATGCTCGGCGCATTCGCGATGACCGCGTGCGCGTCATCCGGCCCACCCGATCCCGCGCCGACGACGAACGCCACGACTCCCGCGCCGGCGGCCCCCGAGTCGACGCCGACCCCCGAGCCCGAGCCCGCCTCTTCGGAGGATCCGACGTGCGAGGCGCTCGTCGGCCAGACGGTCGTCGCGAACTTCGAGAGTGTCGGCTGGACCGTGCGCGAGCAGCCGTTCTACATCGGCAGCTTCGAAGTCGAGGGCGGCCTGTACTGCGTGTGGACCGACTTCGAAAGCGCGGCCGGCGACCACGGTCAGATGTTCGGCTGGGCCGAGATCTCCGAGGCGGACGCCACTGCGGTACAGGAGGAGCTCGTGGCGCAGGGGTGGCTTCGCGAAGAGGCGCCGGAAGGCGTCTACATCACGGAGAGCCCCGAGACGGCCATCGCGGCCGACGAGAACGGCTATGGCATGACGTACCTGTTCAGCGACGGGACCGTGAAGTTCTCCGACACGAAGCAGGGCATCCTGCTCATCGAGTGGCCGGCGAGCTGAGCGCGCGAGACTGAGGCGGACTTCGACGATGGCGATCGGCGCGACCATCCACACCTTCCAGGTGCAGCTGGCCGACATCGACCGCGGCGTCTACGAGGACCTGTCGCTGCGCGTCGCGCGCCACGCATCCGAGACCGGCGCCTTCATGTTCACGCGCGTGCTCGCGTACTGCCTGGAGCACACCGAGGGCATCGCATTCAGCGAGGGCATCTCGGCGACCGACGAGCCTGCCGTGCTCGTCAAGGACGCCACCGGCCGCCTCACCGCGTGGATCGAGGTGGGCGCCCCGGATGCCGCGCGTCTGCACGCCGGCAGCATGCAGGCCGATCGCACCGTGGTGTACACCCACCGCGACCCGGCGAAGGTCGCCGCGCCGTGGGCAGGCAAGCGGATCCACCGAGCGGATGACGTCGTGCTGTACAGCTTCGACCCGGGGTTCGTCGACGCGGCGGTCGCGCGCCTCGACCGCCGCAACGCGCTGACACTCTCGGTCACCGAGCGCCGCATCTACCTCGATGTCGCCGGCGCGACGCTGGAGTCCGACATCCATGCGCACGGAATCGGCTGAGCCCGCGGTCATGCCGGCAGACCTGGACGCACAGCAGCAGCGCTTCGACACGATCGTGGTCGGCGCGGGAGTGGCCGGGCTGACGGCCGCCAGGCTCCTCTCGCAGGTGGGCAGACGCGTGGTCGTGCTCGAGGCGCGCGATCGCGTGGGGGGCCGTGTCGTCACCGACCGCCGGTTCGGGCTCGCCACCGACCTCGGCGCCTCGTGGATCCACGGGATCACCGGGTCGCCGGTCGCCGCCGCGGCGGAGGCATTCGGCATGCGGGCCGTCGAGTTCACCGTCGGCGGGTACCAGCCCGACAGCCGGCCGATCGCCTACTACGCGCCGGACGGACGGCGGCTGACGGATGCCGCGGCCCGGCGCTTCGCGGACGACATCCGCGTCGTCGACGACACGCTCGCCGACGTGATCGCCGATTCCGCGCCGGATGCCTCGTACCGCGATGTCACCGAGATCGCACTGGCCGCGCAGCGGTGGGACCAGGAACGTGTCGAACGGGTGCGCGAGTTCCTCGAGCACAGGTCGGAGGAGCAGTACGGCGCCTGGATCGAGGACCTCGCCGCCCACGGCCTCGACGACGACGTCATCGACGGCGACGAGGTCGTGTTCCCCGACGGGTACGACCACCTCCCCCGCCGCCTCGCCGAGGGTCTCGACATCCGCCTCACCCACGTCGTCTCGCATGTCCTGTGGTCGACCGACGGGGTGGTCGTGACGACCGACCGGGGGCGGTTCGCCGCCGGCGACGCGGTCGTGACCGTGCCGGTCGGAGTGCTGCAGTCCGAGCACTTCACGATTGAGCCTCCGCTGCCGCAACCCCAGGCCGGCGCCCTCGGCCGCCTGCGGATGAACGCGTTCGAGAAGGTCTTCCTGCGGTTTCCGGCAAGGTTCTGGGACGACGGTGTGTACGCGATCCGGCAGCAGGGCGCCGGGAGTCGCTGGTGGCACTCCTGGTACGACCTCACTCCCCTGCACGGCACGCCGACGCTGCTGACGTTCGCCGCGGGGCCTGCGGCGGCCGGAACGCGCGACTGGAGCGAGGAGCAGATCGTCGAGTCGGTGCTCGCGCAGCTGCACCGGCTCTACGGCGACCGGGTCGAGCGCCCCAGCCACGTGCACGTCACCGACTGGCAGGACGACCCCTACTCGCGCGGCTCGTACGCCTACATGACGGTCGGCTCGACGACGCGAGACCATGACGATCTCGCCAGCCCCGTCGGCGGCGTGCTCCATCTCGCGGGCGAGGCGACCTGGACGGATGACCCCGCCACCGTCCCCGCTGCCCTGCTGTCGGGGCACCGCGCGGCCGAGAACGTGCTCGGACGAGGAATCCCGATCGAGACGACGTGGAGTGCGGCCGCGGGAGGCGCGGCGGCATAGAACGAGAACGCGACGTGGAGGGCCCGGTTGGCCCACTCGAGCGACACCCTGCCCTCCCGTCCGGCCAGGAGGATGTTGTAGACGATGCCGACGGTCCGATGTAGGTGGTGACGCGCACCCGGGTCAGCACGAGCATCGGCGTCGATTTTTCCGCCGCCGCCCCTGACAGGCGGGCCCGCGCGAACCACTCGGTGCACGGCGGTGTCGCCGATGTCAATCCCCTCTGACGCCTGAAGACGTGAAGCGTACCGTGTGAGCATGTGGACCGTCCTCGTCATCCTGCTGGTCGTTTGGGCAGTGCTCTCTGTGGTGGGCTTCGCCATCGAGGGACTGCTGTGGCTGGCGATCATCGGGATCATCCTGTTCGTCGGCACCCTGATCTTCGGCTTCGTCAGAAATCGCAGCCGCAAGCTCTAGCCGCGCGGCGGTACGTGGACGACGGTAACCTCGACCTCATGGAACGCGCCGACCTTCACACCGCACGGTTCGATGTGGTGAGCGAGGGAGGCCGTAGCCGGTTCACCGTCGGCGAGGAGCAGCGGGGCCGCGAGTCAGACGGCTCCATCCCCACGGAGGCGTGGTTCCACGGCGAGGAGTACCGGCTCGACGTCGAGGATGACGACGGAGTCACGGTCTATGTGAGGCGCCTCTGATCCCGTCCACGCGATGGCGAGGGCTTGGATCTGAGCCGATCCTAGAGTGGAGGGATGGCTGACCCTGAGGAGTCGCGATGGAGCACTCTCGCGCGGACAACGGTTCATCATGGTCGCGTGAAGCTGGTCGACCATGAGGTCCTGCTGCCGGATGGCTCCCGTGCGAACTACGTGGTCGACGAGAGTTTCCCATTCTCCGTCGCGACCCTCGTCATCGACGGCGATGATGTGCTCCTGAGTCGTCAGTACAGATACCCCCTGAACCGCTGGATCTTCGACTTGCCCGGCGGCGCAGGCCAGAGCGACGAAGAGCCGATCATCGCTGCGCGGCGTGAGCTCGAAGAAGAGCTGGGTGTGGTGCCCGAGGAGCTCCGACCGCTCCACACTTTCTTCATGAATCCCGGACGAGCCGCCTGGCCGACGCACCTCTTCATCTCCACGCAAGGGCACCGGCTCGGCGAGGCCGATACAACGGACGCCGCCGAGCAGGTGAGCCTCGCACGGGTCCCGCTGACGAAGCTCGATCACTTGATCGCTCAGGGGACCATCGTGGACCCACCGCTCATCGTCGCCCGAGCCGTAGCGGCAGCCCGGGGAGAACTGCCACGCCTCGGATCCGTGGCGCTGAGCGATCAGCTTCCGGTCGGCTCCGAGGATGCCGATCGAGGTTCCCTCAGCGCCGTTGACAACTAGCGGCCGTCGATCACCGCCGCGGAGGTGGCGTGGCTCAGCCAGGTGTCGGCACCGCCGGACACCTACCCGCCTCCGGGAGCTTCGCGGTTTCGGATCGGCTTGTGAGTGCTCTTCACCTGCGCGCCGGGGTCGCCGCGCGGCTAGGCCTCACGAGCGGAGACCGGCATCGAGGATCCCGCGCGCAGCCGTAGCGCATGCGTGATGCCGAAGATCGCGATGGCGAAGCGATCGACGCCGGCCATCGGCGTACCGGCGATCGGAACCAGCTCGGGCGCGGTCGCCTCAATCTCGTGGTCGTCGTGGATTACGGTCGCACCGCCGGCAGCGCGGACGTTGCGAACCCACTGAGCACCCTCACCGTAGGGAAGGGAGATGTACAACTCGTCGCCCACGCGCTGCACCCCGACCGGTGTGTCGTACGTCTTGCCGCTGATCCGACCGGGTGCGCGCACAATGGCCCAGGGCGAGCCGGTGGTGCCGGCCGCTCGCAACGCTCCCGGGTTCACCATGTCGCGCTGCATGGCACGCGCGAAGCGCAGCACACGGCGGTTCCGAGTTCGCACTCCCACGACGAACCCGACCACAGCGACAAGCGCGGCGCTCACCAGAAGCGCCAGCAAGTAGGACAGCATGCGCACAACGGCCAAGCACCCACTCTTGCCAGACCGACGGGCTCACGCAAGCGGACCGTCGCCCGCACCCCGGCGCTGCCGACGGCCACCGGTGTCGCGGCCACCCACCGGGGTCGGGAGCCGGCTGCGCACAGGTTCGTACCGGAAACCAACGCGCTAGCGACGACCGTCAAGTGAGCTGTGGTCTCGGTGGCCGCCTGCGTTCGCGTGTCGGTCGAAGGCTTCGACGAACAATGCGATGCGCCAGGAGGCCCAGCACCGTGATGATCGCGATGGTGGCGCCGGTGACCTGGGCGAACGCCATCCGAACGTCTGCGGCGGCGTCTGGAGCAGAGTAGCTGTTGAAGATCACGCTTAGCGCCGTCGGGATGAGGAAGACACCGACGACGAGGATCACGCCCGCCGAAAGCCCCGCAACCGTGTGCCGGGCATCGGCCGCTGAGTGTCCACCATCTCGCTCATGCGTTGAGCCCAGAGCCGAACCGAGGCGCTCGCGAGGACCGGCGTCGCGCCTACGCAGCGACCGTGTAGGGATCGCGGTGGGTGGCGCGTGCACTCACTGGCCCGCACCGCGAACCAACAAGAGGGCCCGAGATCCGCGTAATTCCGCGGCTCTCGGGCCCTCTCTTCTGTGACAGCGATTCGTGGAGATGGGGGGAATCGAACCCCCGTCCATCGCTGAGCAACTGCGGTTTCTCCGGGCGCAGTCTGTGCAGACGTTCTACTCGGCTCCGACCTTTGTCACAGACACCTAAGTCGACGAGCCCAGCCTGATAAGAGTCCCGCGTGACGCTCAGGCGTCGTCACGCAGCAAGATCCCTAAATGACGCCAATGCCCGTGACGGGATCAGTCACGGATTGACGGAGTCGGGCTCGCTGCTCAGGCAGCGAGGACGAACTCGGACTGCTTCTTTTCGGCAGTTATTGTTTTGCAGGGAGCGTTCACGAGATAACCCTGCATCCTCGGCCCGCTTGACGCAGATTCACAGGCGATGTCGAAACCGATCATCCCCGTGGCCTCTGTCGAGGTGTTCCTTCTGGCGAAGGGCCGCTGTCACGCTGTGGAGTTGTCACACTCGGTGCCGAAGCATCCGAGCACATCAGGATACAACGGATGCCGCGCCCTCGCCATTCCCGGCCGCATGAGACGCGGGACGGTGATGCCGTTCCCGGCGTCACCGTCCCGCGTTCGGCTCACTGCGCCGTGGCTTCGAACTCCACCGTGTCCTCCTGGCCCGACACGGTCACGGTGACGCTGCCCGAGCCGGCACGCAGCGCGGTCAGGGTCAGCGTCGCGGGGTCGATCGCGGCCACCGCACTCCGCGGGGCGTCTGCCGCTGCACCCACGAACACGCCTTCGGACCCGCGGACCGCGACGCTCATGGGCCACGCCAGCGGTGCGCTCTCGCTCTCGTTCTGCTGCACCGTTCCCTCGAGCGCCACCGACGTGCCCGCGGCGACGGGTCCGTCCAGGTCGTCGAGCGTGACGGAGACCGCACGCACGCGGGTCTCGGCCATGAACCACGCCGAATTGTCGTCGATGACCTCACGGCCGCGCGTGTTCCACACGCCCGCCGCCGGATCGATGCCCAGCATGGTCCAGCCGAGGAACGCTCCCTGCTCCGCCGGCGTCGGCGCCTTACCGGAGTTGCCGTTGATCAGATACGGGATGCCGTCGACCGTCTTCGCGTGGAAGTCGCCGACGTGCCCCGAGACCACCGCGATGGACTTGCCCGATCGCTCGCGGAACTCCTCGATCCACTCCGTCTCGAGGGCCGCGTCACGACGATCGCCGAGCTGAGAGACCTTGTTCGTGTTCGGGTCGTCGATCGGCATGTGCTGGACGATCACGACGCCCGTGACCGACGGGTCGGTCGTCGCACCGTCGAGCTGCGCGCGCAGCATCTGCATCTGATCGAAGTCGCGCCAGAGGGTGCCATCCGCCGTGTTGAGCGTGATGAAGCGCGTGCCCGCGATGTCGACGTGGCCGTGCGTCGCGCCGCCGAAGCCGCCGAGCGCCGCGTCCCTGAAGTTCTGGATCGACCCGCCCATGATTTCGTGGTTGCCCGGCACGTAGTACCAGGGGAACTCCGCATCCTCGAGTCCCTCGTCGAGAATCTGCGCGGCGAGCTCGAAGTCCGCGGGTGACGCCTCGTCGACCAGGTCGCCGACGATGAACATCGCGTCCGGCTTCGCGGCGACGATCTCGGCGAGCGCCTGCCTCACGCCCTGGACCTGCCCGCTCTCGGGAGCGCGGGCCACGAACTGGGCGTCCGAGACGATCGCGATGCGCTGAGGGGCGGCATCCGTCGTCCCCGCGGGGCGTACGACCTCGTCGTCCTTCAGCACGGGAAGCGCCGGCAGCTCGACAGGCTGCGCCACAAGGGCCTCGATCTGACTGAACGCGACCTCGCCCGTGTACTGCTTGGCGGCGGCGGTCTCGAGGAATCGGACCCGGTTCATCGTGATCGGATACTCGAAGCCGGCGGGAACCGGGATCTCGATCGTCCTCCAGCCCGTCCAATCGATCGTCGGGCCGTCGAGATTCGTGGTGGCGCGGTCTCCGTTCTGCACCTGGACGCGCAGCCAGGCCCCGTTGCCGTCGCCGTTCACGCGCAGGCGGAGCTTCTGCGGCTGCCCGGGGACGGGAAGCGACGATCCGGGCGCGACCGCGTACTGGCCGCGGGTCGCCGTCGACCGAGTGAAGTCGTACGTCACCCGAACGGCGGGCGCGCCCGTATCGTCGGTGGATGCCGACACGGTGCCGCCCGCGGCACGGTCGTTCGCGCTGGTCCACGAGGCTGCGTTCGAGAGATCCGTGATGCTCACGGCCTGGAGGCCGACCGTGACCGCGACGTCGACCGTCTCGCCGTCGACCTCGAAGTGGACCTGCTGGCTGCCGGATGCCGTGAGCGCTTCGAGGGTGAACGTGCCGCTCGGATCGGGCTCGATGCTCAGGAGGCTCTCGTCGTTGCCCGTCACGGTGACATCGGCGGCCTCGATCGGCGCGGTGAAGCCGTTCTCGTCGACGCCGGTCAGCAGGAGCTTGGAGCTCGCCCCTTCGCCTGCGAGTGCGACGAGCGACGACGATGACTCGACCCGCTGCAGGTCGTCCAGCACGAGGATGTCGTGGTGACCGCGGGCGTTCCTGTCGCGAGCGACCAGGGTCGCGGTGCCAGGCTGACGCCCCTCGACGACGACGGTGTCGCCGTCGACCGTCTCGACGCCGACGTGGCCGGTCTTGGCGTGCCACGCGACGTCGTCCGCGACTGCGGTGCCCGACTCGTCGTACGGCGCGGCATCCATCGTTCGGTGGAGGCCGGGGAACACGCGGTTCGCGTCGGCGGCGACAACGGTCGGCTCCACCGCGATGGCGGATGCACGGCCGGAGCCGGGCTGCGCCAGCACGAGGCCGATGCCGTCGCCGTCGTGCCGCTCGATGCCGTCGGAGGGCGAGTTCTGCACGGTCGACGCCGTGTCGCCCGGCTCGCGGACGTTCATCTGCGAAGAGCCGCCGCCGTCGACACTGACCGCGTCATACGCACCCAGGTCGCCCATCAGCGCGATCTGCTCCGCGAACGTCATGCCGAGCGCGCCCGTGCTGCGCCCGTCTACGACGACGTAGTAGATGGTCCTGCCGTCCTGGCTGATGCCGAGCATCGTGCGCGGGTGGCGTGTGGTGAAATGCGAGCCCGAGCCGAACGGGACCGGCTCGCCGTGGCGGATCAGCTCGTGCCAGATGCCGCCCGCCTCCGACAGATCGCCCATCGACCGGTCGAAGTCGTACGTGACCGTCGCCTTCTGCCCCACGGTCGCCTGCGCGAGCAGCGCGCCGTTGGCCGACGCGGATGCCGCGATGAGAGCCGACTCGCCCTCGGCGAGCTGCCCCTCACCCGGGGCGCCCACCGACGTGACCGTCCCATCGGCGCCGACGCGCACCTCGATGCCCGCAGCTGTGCCGAGGAACGAGCCTCGGTCGAACCCGCCCCACGCGGCGTTGTAGAGAACGACCTCACCGCTGCTCGCGTGGGCGGTGTTGAGGCGCGAGATCGGAACCGTCGCGCCGCCGTCGAACGCTGCCGATCCCTGGAGGGTGAGGCTCACGAGCCTGGCGAGGCCGTCTGCGCCGGCCGCGATCGCCTTGTCGGCGCCGGGGTCGCCCGATTTGACGAGTTCGCCGTCGGTGATCCCCCACCCGCCCGAGGCGTTGCTGTTGTTGATGTCGAAGAACTGCAGGTTCACGCCGCCGACGGCGCCCGCGTCATCGGTCAGCTCGGTGACCGTGGCACCGTCGCCGCTGATCGTGTCGGGCGTCAGGTACTTGAGCCGGACGGTCTCGTCACCGAGCTCTGCCTTGAGGATGTTGACGGGCTGACGTCCTTCGCCGCTGAGACGCTCGTACTCGTAGTGGACGAGCCCGGGCGCGATCTGGGTGCGCTCCAGGTTGTTCACGATCATCTCGCCACGGGCGTCGAGCACCATGCCGTCGACCGTGCCCGCGTGCTCGGAGAGGGAATCAGACGGAACGGCTGCGACCGGTACCGCGGCGGCCGCGCGCTCGGCGGCTGGACCGAAGGTGGATCCCGCCAGCGCGAGGGCGGCGGCGAACGCGATTCCGGGAAGCAGGAGACGGCGGGTGACGCCGTCCTCGCTGCGCGTGGGGAGGGCTTGCATCGAAGGCCTTTCGTCGGAGCGCGGTCGCAGTCGGACCGCGGTGACCCACGCAATCGACATCGGTTGAACAGAACCGTCGACCTCGGTGAACACGCGCCCAACGGCACGAGATCAGGTGGCGGTCATCGGACGCGCCGCCCCTCCCTCACGCGCGGCCGTCACGTAGAGTCGGCGTCATGAGCGATGTCGTCATCACCGTCCGCGGAGAGCACGAGACCCGCATCGCCCCGGAGCGCGCTGTCGCGCACCTCACGATCCGGGCCGAAGTGCCCGAGCGCGGCGCCGTGGTCGAGCGCATGGCGTCGCTCACCGAGCCAGTGCGCGACGACCTGATCTCGCGCAAGACCGCCGGCACCGTCGTCGAGTGGTCGAGCCAGCGGGTCTCTGTGTGGTCGGAGCGGCCCTGGAACCAGGACGGCAAGCGCCTCGCGCCGGTGCACTACGCGTCGGTCGACGTGACCGCCACCTTCACCGACTTCGCGGTTCTGTCATGGTGGGCGGGTGAGGTTGCCGAGCGCGACGGTGTGCAGTTCGGGTGGATCGACTGGCAGCTCACTCCTGAGACGAGGGCGGCGGTTGAGAGGGAGGTCGCGACCGAGGCGGTACGGGTCGCCATGACGCGCGCCGACGCCTACGCTGCGGCGCTCGGCCTCGAGAAGGTCGCGCCGCTCGAGATCGCCGACGTCGGCCTGCTCTCACGCCAGGATCGGCCCGAAGCGGGTTCGCCGCGCTTGATGGCGCGGGCCGCCTTCGCCGCGGACGCGGGCCCTTCCGCACCGCCCGTCCAACTGCAGCCCGAAGACATCGTCGTGTCGGCCGCGGTCGAAGCCCGCTTCGTGGCCCGCTGACGCCGCGCTGCGGCATCCGTCCCCCGTCGACGAGCCGGAGTGTCACAGACTTCGCAGTTCCGCACGAACCTCGCAGCTATCGCCGCCAAACCTGCGAGGTTCGCTCGAAACTGCGGAGTCCGTGAGAGCGGCTACTCGCCCAGGCGGTTGCGGCTGCGCATCGCACGCTCCGCCTCGCGCTTGTCTTCGCGCTCGCGGATCGTCTGACGCTTCTCGAACTCGCGCTTGCCCTTGGCCACCGCGATCTCGACCTTCGCCCGGCCGTCCGAGAAGTAGAGCTTCAACGGAACGAGCGTGTATCCGCCCGCCGAGACCGCGTGCGAGAGCTTGATGATCTCGTCCTTGTGCAGCAGCAGCTTGCGGGTGCGCTTGGCCGAGTGGTTCGTCCAGTGCCCCTGCGAGTACTCGGGGATGTGCACCGCGTCGAGGAACGCCTCGCCGCCGTCGATGTACGCGTACCCATCGGTGAGATTGGCGCGGCCCTCGCGCAATGACTTCACCTCGGTGCCGGTCAGCACGAGACCCGCCTCGTAGGTCTTCTCGATCGCGTACTCGTGGCGCGCGCGACGATTGGTCGCGACGACCTTCTCACCGCGTTCCCTGGGCATGGTGTCTCCTTCGGATACCGCGCGGGCGCACGGCAGCCTGTCAGTCTACCCCGCGACGCGCGCGGCGACGGCGCGCGTCACGCCCGGAGCCAGCGGCGGATGGCGAAGCCCGCCGACAGCGCCGCGAGCAGCACCCCGACGAGGATCAGCACCGGCACCACGAGCCAGGCGTCGCCGAGGTCGACCCAGGTCGTCACGAACTCGACGCGGTTGCGCAGGTACCGGTCGACGCCGAAGAACACGCCGGAGAGCACGGCGGCGCTCGCGAGCAGCGACCCGAGAAGCGCCGCGAAGACGCCCTCGAGGATGAACGGTGTCTGGATGAAGCGGTTGGATGCCCCCACCAGGCGCATGATGCCGAGTTCGCGGCGTCGCGCGAACGCCGACAGCCGGATCGTGGTCGCGATCAGGAGCACCGCCGCGATCAACATGAGCACCGCGATGCCGACGGCGATATACGTGGCGATCGTGAGTGCCGAGAACAGCGGCTCGAGGTACTGCATCTGGTCTTCGACCGCCTCGACTCCGGTCATGCCCCGGAAGGCCTCGATGATGACCTCGGACTGCGACGGGTCGACCAGGGTGATGCGGAAAGTCTCGTTCAGCTGGTCGGGGGTGATCACGCTGGCGTTCTCCTCCCCCGCCAGTTCGAGCAGCTCGCGGTACGCCGCCTCGTGATCGAGGAACACGACCTCGCGGATGTGAGGACCCAGCGCCTCGCCTGCGAGTTTGACGCGCACCTCCTCCACCTGCTCGGGCGCCGCCTCGCCGTTGGCGCAGGTCGCGGCGGTCGAGATGGACGTGCACATGAACACCGCGACCTGAGCCCGCTCGACCCAGAAGTCGCGCATGGTGCCGATCTGCATCTGCATGAGCATCGCCGCGCCGACGAACGTCAGCGACACGAACGTCACGAGCACGACCGATACGACCATCGAGATGTTGCGGCGGAGGCCGGTGAAGGCCTCCGACATGATGAGCGCGAACCTCATGACGTCGGCCCCACTTCATCGTCCGGTTCGGTCTCGCCGAGGCCGAGCCTGTCGGCCAGTCCCAGCTCGGCGACATCGAGTTCGAGCGCGTCGACGACCGGGACCGGACTCGTCTGATGCGTCGGTGCCGGCGCCGGCTCCTCGTGCCGGACCAATGGCGGGGACTCGGCCCGCGGGTCGGCCGGAGCGGGTGCTGCGGACGCCGAGGGTGCCGGCGGCGACGCGGGTGCGGCATCCGTCGACGTCTCGTGAGGCGCGGCCTGCGGCGTCGCTTCCGGCTCGGCGGTGGACGCCGCTGCCGTGTCTGCGGTCTCGGGCTCGGCCG
>NZ_RRYE01000209.1 GCF_004010105.1 Microbacterium sp. CPCC 204701 | reverse complement strand
CGCCGCCGGCGGCGGCCGCGAGCGGATGCGCCGGATGCCGGTGCCCCGGGAGACGCGGCGGACTCGGCCGATGAGCGGGCGAGCGAAGGGGACGAGCGATGAGCGGAGTCGGGCGCGCCAGCGTCATCATCGGGGTTGGGACTCTCGCGTCACGCCTGACGGGTCTCGTGCGCACGATCGTGCTGGTCACGGTGCTGGGATCGTTCGCAAGCCGCGCCGGCGATGCGTTCTTCGTTGCGAACCAGCTTCCCAACACGATCTACGAGATCATCTCGTACGGACTCCTGACGGCGGTCGTCGTGCCGCAGATCGTGCGTGCCGCCGCGCACGCGGACGGCGGGCGCACGTTCATCTCGAAGCTCTTCACGCTCGGCACCGTCGTGCTCCTGGTGACCGCAGCCGTCGCGACCCTGTGCGCGCCGCTGCTCGTGGAGCTGTTCGCCCCGTCGTTCACGCCCGACCAGCATGCGCTCGCGACCGTCCTGGCGTACTGGTGCCTGCCGCAGATCTTCTTCTACGGTCTCTATGCGCTCGTCGGCGAGGCGCTCAACGCACGCAAGGTGTACGGGCCGTTCACGTGGGCGCCGATCGTGAACAACATCGTCTCGATCATCGGCTTCGGCCTCATCGGCATCTTCTTCGGCACTGATCTCGCCGACGTCTCGGATTGGACGCCTGGAATGATCGCCGCGCTCGGCGCCACCGCGACGGGCGGCATCGTCGTGCAAGCCGGCGTGCTGCTGCTGTTCTGGCGGCGCACGGGCCTGCATCTGCGTCCCGACTTCCGCTGGCGGGGCGTGGGGCTCGGCGACATCGGCCGCCTCGCCGGCTGGACGTTCGCGATGGTCATCGTGCGGACGCTCGCCGGCCTGGTCCAGACGCGCGTCGTCACCGAGGCCTCCGGCGACGGGGCGTCCGCCTTCGCGATGGGGAACGCGTGGCTCGTCTTCATGCTCCCCTACTCGATCATCGTCATGTCGATCGGCACCCCCTACTTCACGCGCCTGTCCGAACACGCGCACGAAGGTCGCGACGATGACGTGCGCACCGACCTGTCGGCCAGCATCCGCGTCACCGGGCTGCTCATCACGATCGCCGCGGCGGCGCTCATGGTGGCCGCCGTCCCTGCGACACGCGTGTTCGTCAACGCCGCCGACCAGGCCGTGGCGGCAGCCCCGGTGCTCGTCGCCTTCCTCGCCGGGCTCATCCCGCTGTCGATCCTGTTCGTCGTCCAGCGAGCCTTCTACGCCTACAACGACACCCGCACGCCCTTCGTCTTCACCGTGATCCAGTGCGCGCTCTTCGTCGTCCTGGTGCTCGTCGCCCAGGCCACCCTGCCGGCCGAGCAGCTCGCGGCGGGGATCGCGCTCGGCCAGTCGATCTCGACGGCCGTCCAGGTCACCATCGCGGCCGTGCTGCTTCGACGACGGATGCGGCGCCTCGGCGCGCGTTCGTGGCTCGTCTCGTACGGACGCTTCGTCATCGCGGCCGTGCCTGCTGCCGGCGCCGGGTGGCTCGTCTACCTGCTGATGGGCGGCGACGACGGATGGACGTCGGCCGACAAGCTCCTCGGCGCGCTCGGCACGGCGATCATCTGCACCGTGGCGTTCGTCGTCTACCTCGGCGTACTCACCCTCCTCCGCGCGCCCGAGCTGCGTCCGGTGCTCGGTCAGCTGCAGCGGTTCCTGCCGGGCGGGCGCTGAGCGCGCCGACATCGCGCCGGGCGACGGAATGCCCCGCGGTTACGATGTGTTGAGGCATCCGGAGACCTCCGCTTCTTTGTGACGCGGCTCCGAGGGCCTCCAGACGGAAAGGGTGGGCACGTGCGTCAGGTCATCATCATCGGTTCGGGCCCTGCGGGATACACCGCGGCGATCTATGCGGCGCGCGCGAATCTGAACCCGCTCGTCGTTGCCAGTTCGGTCGAAGCCGGCGGCGAGCTCATGAACACGACCGACGTCGAGAACTTCCCGGGCTTCCCCGAGGGCATCCAGGGCCCCGACCTCATGGCCAAGATGCAGGAGCAGGCCGAGCGGTTCGGCGCCGAGGTGCTTTTTGACGACGTCGTCTCGCTCGAGGTGGACGGGCCCGTGAAGAAGATCACTCTCGGCAGCGGCGGCACGCATGAGGCCGACTCGATCGTGTTCGCCACCGGATCCGCCCCGCGCAAGATCGGCATCGATGGCGAGGCGCGACTGTCGGGGCGGGGTGTCTCGTACTGTGCGACCTGCGACGGGTTCTTCTTCCGCGAGCGCGTCATCGCGGTCGTCGGCGGCGGTGATTCGGCGATGGAGGAGGCCACCTTCCTCACCAAGTTCGCGTCGAAGGTCTACATCATCCACCGCCGGGAAGAGCTGCGCGCCTCAAAGATCATGCAGGAGCGCGCGTTCAAGAACGAGAAGATCGAGTTCGTGTGGAACAGCGAGGTCGTCGACATCCTGGGTGACGACGCGGTCACCGGCGTGGTGCTCAAGGACACCGTCGACGAGTCGACCCGTGAGCTGCCCCTCGACGGCATCTTCGTCGCCATCGGCAACGACCCCCGCACGCACCTCGTGCACGACAAGCTCGAGCTCACCCCCGAAGGCACCATCTGGGTCGACGGGCGTTCGTCGCGCACGTCGGTCCCCGGCGTCTTCGCCGCCGGGGACGTCATCGACCCGACTTACCGCCAGGCCGTGACCGCCGCGGGCAGCGGTACCGTCGCGGCCCTCGATGTCGAGCACTACCTCGCAGCCCTGGGCGAGGCAGGGGCGCCCGACGTGCACGGCGACCAGCTCGAGGGTCTGCCGGAGGCCGACGCGGCCTGACGTCCCGCCCAGGCACCGGTCTCAAGCGCGCGAAGCGAGACGAGACGCGCCCGGTCCGCGAACCGGAACAAATCGTCGGCGGGCCGTGTTGCGCCAAGAGACTGACTTCGATCGAAGGAGAAATGATGACCGCAAACGCGACGACGTCCGCCACGTTCGAGCAGGACGTGCTCCAGGCCGAGGGTCCCGTCCTCGTGGACTTCTGGGCCGAATGGTGCGGACCGTGCCGCATGGTCTCGCCCGTGCTCGACCAGATCCAGTCGGAGCACCCCGACAAGATCACGATCATGAAGCTGAACGTCGACGAGAACCCCGACCTCGCGATGAAGTATCAGATCACGTCGATCCCGGCGATGAAGGTCTTCAACAAGGGTGAGGTCGAGACCACGATCATCGGCGCGAAGCCCAAGTTCGCGCTCGAGCAGGATCTCGCCGCCTACCTCGGCTGAGCCTCTGGCTACGAAGGACCCCGCCGCAATGCGGCGGGGTCCTTTTATTTGGTCAGGTTTCTTTTCATGCCGGTTTCGGCATCTCTCTCAGAGCGCGGTGGGCGCGGCTGAGTCATCCCGCGTCGGCGCGCACGGTCGCGTCCCAGCGGCGATGCGTGTTCGCCTCGCCGAGGAGCTGCCACACCGCGCGGGTCAACGGCGGGTAGTCCAAGGCGATCTGGCGGAGCACCCGGTAGTGACGGCTGGCGTTCGGGCGCGAACCGCCGTTGGCAGCGATGTTCTCGGCGCGGAGCATGAAGACGACGAGTTCGTCGACGCTGGGCAGCTCTTCCATGAAGTCCCACGGATCCTCGCCGGCGCGAAGCCGCTCCGTGACGAGGACCGAGAGCTCATCAGCCGCTTCGGCGCGCAGCAGTTCGAGACTGGCCCGCCGGCGCGGGGTCTGATCGTAGATCGCCACCAATCAAGGGTACGACCCGATCACGACGTCCGGGTCAGCGCGCGCCTACTCTGTGATTCTGCGGACTGCCGAGGCTTCGTGCGCGACGCGCGGTCGAGTCGGTGTCGGCCGGCCAGGCCGAAGCCCTCATCATCCCGATCGCATCGACGACGGCGTCCTGTGGCGATCTTCGCGGCGGGCCGCGCGCCGATCGAGCAGCGACGGGCCCCCACCCGCTTGATGGAGTGGCCGGGAAAAGGCCTCGCGCGATTCCGCGGATCGGCGGGCGATCGAGGATGGAGCGACGAGTCAGACCGACCCGTACCCCGTCTCGCCGAGTTCCTCGAGGATGCGGTTCAGGTCCTGAATGGTGGCAAAATCGATGTTGATCTGGCCTTTTCGAGAGGTCAGAGAGATCTTCACGCGCGTGTTGAGCCGATCACCGAGCCGCTCGGCGACCTCTTCGAGGTGTGCTCGGCGGGAGCCGGCCTGGGGCTTCACGGAGCGGCTGGATCCGGCATCCGGAAGCTTCGCGGCCGCCTCTGCGGCACGCACCGAAAGATCCTCGTTCACGATCTTGTCGGCGAGCCGCTGCATGGCCTTGGGGTCTTCGAGCGAAAGGATCGCACGGGCGTGCCCGGCCGAGAGCACGCCGGCGGCGACACGCTGCTGCACCGGCATGGGAAGCTTCAGCAGGCGAATCGTGTTGCTGATCTGCGGCCGGGAGCGGCCGATGCGGGTGGCGAGCTCCTCCTGGGTGATCCCGAAGTCTTCGAGCAGCTGCTGGTATGCCGATGCCTCTTCGAGGGGGTTCAGCTCGGACCGGTGCAGGTTCTCCAGCAGCGCGTCGCGGAGGAGATGCTCGTCGGCGGTGTCTCGGACGATGGCCGGTATCGATGCGAGGCCGGCCACGCGCGCGGCGCGCGTGCGGCGCTCGCCCATGATGAGCTCGTACCTGCCCTCGTCGTTCTTGCGGACGACGACGGGCTGCAGCACCCCGAACTCGCGGACGCTGTGCACCAGCTCGGCGAAATGCTCCTGGTCGAAGTGCGTGCGCGGCTGCCGCGGGTTCGGCACGATCTGGTGCGGGTCGATGTGCGCGAGGTGCGCGCCGGGGACCTCGACGAGATCCTCTGCGGGCTCTTCCACGGCGATCGGCCGCGGGAAGAACACGTCGGAAGGGCGCTCGTCCGTTTGCTCGCTGGTCGGGATCAACGCCCCGATTCCGCGGCCCAGCCCTGTGCGCTTGGCCATCATGCGCCCCCTTCGTTCGAAGCGCTGTCGCGCCGGATGATCTCTACGGCAGCTTCGCGATATGCGATTGCGCCGGCAGACTGGCCGTCGTAGGCGATGACGGTCTGCCCGAAACTCGGTGCTTCTGAAACGCGAACGGACCGCGGGATCACGGTGCCGAGCACCTCGCGCGGGAAGTGCTCGCGCACTTCGTCCGCCACCTGCTGTGCCAGCCGGGTGCGCGCGTCGTACATCGTCAGAATGATCGTCGACAGGCGCAAGTCCGGGTTGAGGTGCTTCTGAATCATCCGCACCGTGCCGAGCAGCTGGCTGAGCCCCTCGAGAGCGTAGTACTCGCACTGGATCGGGATCAGCAGCTCGCTCG
>NZ_RRYE01000208.1 GCF_004010105.1 Microbacterium sp. CPCC 204701 | reverse complement strand
AGCGGCGGCCACGTCGCCGCGACGGAGCGCGGTGGCGGCGCGTGCGACGGCGGCTGCGGTCGCCGGGCGCTCCTCGGGCTTCTTGGCGATCATCGCCATCACGAGGTTCTGCACCGGTGCGGCCACGGTGGCCGGCAGTGGCGGCGGCTGCTCGTTGATCTGGGCCATCGCGATCGCGACCTGCGACTCGCCCGTGAAGGGGCGCTTGCCGGCGAGGCTCTCGTAGGCGACGATTCCCAGCGAGTAGATGTCGGTCGCGGGGGATGCCGGATGCCCGGACGCCTGCTCGGGCGACAGGTACTGCACTGTGCCCATCACCTGACCGGTCGCGGTGAGAGGCACCTGGTCGGCGATGCGAGCAATGCCGAAGTCGGTGATCTTCACGCGCCCGTCGGGCGTGATGAGAAGGTTGCCGGGCTTGATGTCGCGGTGGACGAGGCCCGCGGCGTGCGCGGCCTGCAGTGCGGCGGAGGTCTGCGCGACGATGTCCAGCGTCTTGTCGGTCGACAGCGAGCCGTCGCGCTCGAGGATCGTCGACAGCGCCTCGCCGGGCACGAGCTCCATCACCAGGAACGCGCTGCCGTTCTCCTCGCCGTAGTCGAACACGCTCGCGATGCCCTCGTGGTTCACGAGAGCCGCGTGGCGCGCCTCGGCGCGGAAGCGTTCCAGGAACCCTGGATCGCCCATGTACTCGTCTTTGAGGATCTTGATGGCGACCGTTCGTCCGATGACGTGGTCGGTCGCTTCCCATACCTCACCCATGCCGCCGATCGCAATACGCGAATCGAGTTCGTAACGGCCGCCGAAGGTCACGCCTTGCGTCGGTCTCATCTGCCCAGCACCGCCTCCATGACCTTCTTCGCGATGGGAGCGGCGATCGTGTTGCCGCTTCCCGACTGTCCCTGCCCGCCGCCGTCCTCCACGACGACCGCCACGGCGACTTCGGGGTTCTCGGCCGGAGCGAACCCCGTGAACCAGAGCGTGTAAGGCTCGTCCCCGGTGTTCTCTGCGGTGCCGGTCTTACCGGCCACGTCGACCCCGTCCATTCTTGCACCCGACGCCGCGCCGTCACTGACATTGGCGACCATCATCGCCGCGAGCTCGTCGGCGAGGCTCTGCTCCAGAGCGCGACCGAACTCGACGTCGTCGAAGGTCTGCTGCACAGACAGGTCGGGCCCGATCACGCGGTCCACCATACGGGGACTCATCACGACGCCGCCGTTCGCGATGCCCGCCGAGACCATCGCCATCTGCAGCGGTGTCGCCGTGACCTGACCCTGGCCGAAGCCGCTGAGCGCGGTCTGCGCGTCGTCCATGATGGTCCGCGGGTAGCCTGACGGCGTCGAGACGAGAGGGATCTCGACCGACATGTTGAAGCCGTACTTCTCGGCCTCCTCGCGGATGGCGGTGTCGCCGAGTGCGACGGCGAGCTCGGCGAACGGGATGTTGCAGCTCAGGCGGAGCGCGTCGGCGAGAGTGACCGTGTCGCCGGGGCCGCAGGCGCCCCCACTGGCGTTGTGGACGATGCTGCTGGACTGCGGCAGCTGATACGTCGCGCGATTCGGCAGCGCCGACTGCGGCGTGTACTCGCCCGACGCGAGCGCCGCCGAGGCGACGACGAGCTTGAACGTCGAGCCCGGTGGGTTGAGGTCGCCGGCGATCGCACGGTTCGACAGCGGCTTGCCCGGGTCGGCCACGAGCGCGTCGTAGGCGGCGTTCACCTCGCCGATGGCATGTGCGGCGAGGACGTTGGTGTCGTAACTCGGGCTCGTGACCATCGCGAGGACGCGGCCGGTGGCGGGCTCGATCGCGATGACGCCGCCCTGCAGGTCGCCGAGCGCCTCGTAGGCGGCGCGCTGCACGGCCGCGTCGAGCGACAGCACGACGTTCGACCCGCGCGGCGGCTGACCCGTGAAGATCCGCTCGATGCGGGAGAAGAACTGCGACCCCGCCGTTCCGCTCAGCTGCTGGTTCATCGCCTGCTCGATGCCGGTCGGCACGCCGGACACGGGGAGGAATCCCGTCACAGGTGCCCACATGGCGGCATCCGTGTAGACCCGCTGCCAGCTGTAGACGTCCCCCGACGGCACCGACGAGGCGATGGCCGAGCCGCTGGCGATGATCGAGCCGCGCTGCACCTCGTACGCGTCGTACAGTGCGCGGCGGTTGGCGGGGTTGGCGGCGAGCTCGTCGGCCTCGACCACCTGGATCCAGCTGGTCGACCCGAACAGGGCGAGGAACATGATCAGCATCAGGATGCTGAGTCGGCGGAGTTCTTTCGTCATGTCGCACCTCCCCGCGCGAGGAGTCGTCGGCCGCTCACCGGTCCCTGAGCCTGTCGAAGGGTCGTCATGTCAGCCGATCACCACCCGGGGCCTGCTGCGGACGGCGTCCGAGATGCGCAGCAGGAGCGCCACGATGATCCAGTTCGCCACGAGCGACGAGCCGCCCGCCGCGAGGAACGGGGTGGTGAGGCCGGTCAGGGGGATGATGCGCGTCACGCCGCCGACCATGATGAACACCTGCAGCGCGATGGTGAACGAGAGCCCCGTCGCGAGCAGCTTGCCGAAGTCGTCCTGACCGGCGAGGCCGATGCGGATGCCGCGGCTGGTGAAGACCATGTAGAGCGCGAGGATCGCGAACACGCCGACGAGCCCGAGCTCCTCTCCGAGCGCCGGCAGGATGTAGTCGCTCTCGGCGACGGGGGTGAGGTACGGCCGGCCCTGTCCGAGTCCGGTGCCGATGAGGCCGCCGTGCGCCATGCCGAAGATGCCGTTGACGAGCTGGAAGCTCGAGTTGTCCATCAGCGCAGGGTTGAACGCATCGAGCCAGTTCGTGAACCGCGCCCCGACGTAGGGCAGGATGCGCGACGCGAGGAACGCGCCCGACATCGCCAGCACGACGCCGATGAGCACCCAGCTCGTCTTGCCGGTCGCGACGTAGAGCATCGCGACGAACATGCCGAAGATGAGCACGCCGGTGCCGAGATCGCGCTGCATGACGATGATGCCGAGCGAGATCAGCCAGATCACCAGCAGCGGGCCGAGCTCGCGCGCGCGCGGCCAGGTCATGCCCAGGAACCGGGTGCCGGTGGACGTGAGGCTCTCGCGCGTGCGCACGAGGTAGCCGGCGAAGAAGATCGCGAGGGCGATCTTCGCCAGCTCGCCGGGTTGGAATGTGAAGAAGCCCAGATCGACCCAGACATCGGCGTTCCCGCCGCCGCTCAGCCCCGGGATGATGGGCAGGATCAGCAGCACGATGCCGACGAAGCCGAAGATGTAGGTGTACCGGAACAGGACGCGGTAGTTGCGCAGGAACAGCACCACCGCGATCGCGGCGACGAGCGCGATGGCCGCCCATGCGAGCTGTCGCGTGGAGAACGCATCCCACCCGTGACGGTCCCAGTGCAGATCGAGTCGGTAGATCATCGCGAGGCCGACGCCGGTGAGCAGCGTCGCGATGGGCACGACGAAGGGATCGGCGGCGCGCGCCCTCAGTCGCAGCACGATGTGCAGGGCGACGACCAGCGCGGTGAGTCCGCCGCAGTACACCAGGAAGGTCCAGTCGATCGCGCCGAGCTCGCCGAGCTGCACGAGTGCGACCGCCGACCAGTTGATGAGGAACGCGAAGATCAGCAGGCCCAGCTCGCGATTGCGCTGCGTCTGCGGCACGCGGATGCGGCGCAGCGCGCGGAGGACGGCGGTGTCGGCGGCCACCGTGGCGGTCGCTGGGCTGCTGGTCGACGCGCTCATTGGCTCCCTCCCGCCAGTTCGCTGATGTCGGCGACGATACGGCGTGCGTCTGGGAGGGAGCTCGCCGAGATGGTGCCCTCGACGGTCGCGCGCGCGAAGTCCGACAGGTCGTCCAGCGGGATCTCGGTGTCTTCGTAGGGCGTCGACAGCGAGATCGGGCCGATGCTCTGCTGCACTCCCTGGTAGATCACCACCGTGTCGTCGTCGGCGCCGACGAAGTAGCGCGTCTGCGTCCACTGGTAGCCGAGCCACGCGGCGCCGGCGAGGAGCACGAGCACGAGCGCGACGCCCGTAATCCATCCGACGCGCCGGCGGCGGGCGCGGCGCCGGTCCTCCTCGATGAGCTCCTCGAGGAACCCGGGGGCGGGCTCGAAATGGGTCGGCTCGTTCGCCGCCTGGCGACTCGGGTGCAGCCAGCTCGAACGGCGCGGCGAGGCGGCGGGCACCTCGATGCCGACCGGGTTCGACGCGGAGCCGACGATCGTCGGCGTGCCCGAGAAGAGCGGGTGCTGCCCGCCGACGTCGACGATGACGACTGTGACGTTGTCGGGAGCGCCGCCGTCGAGGGCCTGCTTCAGCAGGTGGTCCGCGGTGCGTCCCGGCGCGAGGCCCAGGCCGAGCGCCTTGGCGATGTGCGGTTCGTCGACGACGCCCGACAGGCCGTCGGAGCACAGCAGCCAGCGGTCGCCGTGCTGCGTCGGCATGATGAACGTGTCGATCTCGGGATCGGGGTCCATGTCGCCGAGCACGCGCATGAGCACCGAGCGGCGCGGGTGGTAGCGCGCCTCCTCGGGGGTGATGCGGCCGGAGTCGACGAGCCGCTGCACGAAGGTGTGGTCGGTCGTGATCTGGGTGAGCGCGCCGTCGCGGAACAGGTAGATGCGCGAGTCGCCGATGTGGGCGATGACCGCGTAGTCGTCGACCATGATCATCGCGCTGACCGTGGTGCCCATGCCGGCGAGCTCCGGCCTCAGCTGCACGGTGTCGATGAGCTCCACCGCGGTGTCGGAGATCGCGTCGCCGAGCGCCTTCTCGGCCGCGATCGTCGATTCGTAGGGCTGATCGAGCTGCTCCAGGCGCGTGATGGCGAGACTCGACGCGACATCGCCGCCGGCGTGGCCGCCCATGCCGTCGGCGACGACGAACAGGTTCGATCCGGCGTAACCCGAGTCCTGGTTGTTGGAGCGCACCTTGCCGGTATGCGAGATGGCGGCGCTCGAGCCCTGGAAGACCATATGCGAGGGGTCCGCCCGCTACTTCCGCAGCTCGAAGGTCGTGGCGCCGACCTTGATCGGGGCGCCGATCTTGACGGGCACGGGCGCGGTCACGCGGACGCCGTCGTGCCACGTTCCGTTGGTCGAATCGAGGTCCTGGATCATCCACTGGTCGCCCCACAGCACGAGGCGCGCGTGGTGGCTCGAGGTGTAGTCGTCGCGGATCACGAGCCCGGATTCGCTCGAGCGTCCGATCGTGAGAGGTTCGTTGCCGAGTGGCAGCTCGAGCCCCGCCTTGGGTCCGCTGGTGATCACGATGCGCGAGGCGGCGTCGGTCGTGGCGGGTCCGCCC
>NZ_RRYE01000207.1 GCF_004010105.1 Microbacterium sp. CPCC 204701 | reverse complement strand
CGGCGAGCAGGACGACGAATGCTCCGGCAGCGGCGCGCCGCAGACGCGGGGGGCGCCGCGGCCGCCGTCGTCGCGTGTCGGGCATCGGAGGAGCCTACGCCGAGTACGGGAGAGACGACGCCGCCGGCAGCCGCTGCGCGTCGACGGCGACGTGGTCGAGCGCGATGGCGATCGCTCCGCGCGTCTCGGCCCACTCGCCGAAGGACGCGCCCACGATCTCAGGCAGACCGCCCGATGACGACAGCGCGGTCCGCTCGAGCGAGTGGCGCATCGGGGCCATGAGGATCTCGCCCGCCTGGCCGAGCTCTCCGCCCACCACGATCAGCTCGGGGTCGAAGAGGTTGCACAGGCTCGCCGCGGCGATGCCGATGTGCCGGCCGGCGTCGGCGATGACGCGCCGAGCGCTGCCGTCGCCCGCCTCGGCAGCGTGGAGCAGGTCGCCCAGGCGGTGCATGCCCTCGCTGGGCGGGAACAGCGAGAGGAGGGCGGGTCCGCCGGCGTACGTCTCAAGGCAGCCGCGGTTGCTGCAGCGGCAGATGGGCCCGTTCTCGTCGAGCGTGACGTGGCCGATCTGGCCCGCCTTGCCGTTGACGCCGCGGAAGAGGTCGCCGCCGACGATGAGTCCGGCGCTGATGGTGTGGCCGACGCGGATGAAGACCGATGACGCCGCGGCGCGTCCGTTGCCTTCGCGTGCCTCGGCGAGGCCGCCCAGGTTCGCCTCGCTGTCGACGTACACGTGACGCCCGATGCGCAGCGAGAGCGCCTCGGCGACGTCGACGCCCTCCCAGCCGCGCAGCAGTCCGGGCGTCGACACCATGCCCGTGCGCGGGTCGATCGGCGCGGGGAGCGCGAGGCCCACGGCCAGCAGATCGGCGAGGGATCCGCCTAGCGACTCCATCATGTCGCCGAGCAGCAGCGCCAGCCGGTCGAGCTCGGAGTCGTAGCGGTGATCGAGGGGAAGCGGCAGCGACGACTGCGTCACGATCGTGCGCGCCGTGTCGGCGATCGCGATGCGCAGATGCCTCGAGCTGTAGTGGACGCCCGCGACCAATCCCAGTTGCCGCGCGAGCGACACCAGGGTGGCGCGGCGGCCGCTCGAAGTGGTGAACGACGTGTGGAGGAGGCCGGACGCCGTGAGCTCCTTCACGATGTTCGAGACGGTGGCGGGCGACAGGCCGGTGGCGCCCGCGAGCTCGATCTGGGTCAGGCGGCCGTGACGCTTGAGAGACTCGACGACGCGCGCGCGATTGGCCTCGCGCAGCGAGGTCTGCGAGCCCGGTGGGGCGTTACGGCGTGCCACGACTCACACTGTACCCGACGGGCGTTTTCCCAGATCGCGCGGGAATCAGCGACTCGACGGCGCCAGCCTGATCAGCACGATGTTGCCCGATTCGTCCACCTCGGCGACGCTCGGATGGGCCTTGACGAACTCGGAGAAGCTCTTGTAGCCGAGCGCCTTCTCGCTGAACGACGGGTCGAGGCGCTTGATGAGGCTCTTCACCGCCGACGCGTGCTGCCATTCCACATCGTCCCTGTCGCTCTCGAGGCGGAGCGCGCGCTCGAGGAGCGAACCGGTGGGGTCGGCGGCCGCCTTGCGCGCGCGCCGGCGCTGCGGCGCGGCATCCTTCCGCTCCGGGGTCGGCACCGCGACACCCGGAAGCGCGTCGTACGAGTCGAACTGGTCGCATGCCGCCGCGAGCGACTTCGCGGTGGACCCCGCGACCCCCACGCCCACGACGAAGCGACCCAGGCGCTTGCAGCGCTGCGCAAGCGGCACGTAGTCGGAGTCGCCGGCGACGATCACGACGTGCGTGAGGTCGGGCAGGCGGAACATGTCTTCCACGGCGTCGACGGCGAGACGGATGTCGGCGCCGTTCTTCGCATAGGCGGCCGCGGGGAACAGCTGCACGAGGTCGACCGCGCGGGCGACGAGCTGCGAGCGGTACTCGGCGTTCACCGGTGCGGACCAGTCGGCGTAGGCGCGCGTGAGCACGAGGGTTCCGAACGACGTGGCGTAGTCGATGATCGCCCCGACGTCGATGGTGGCGGCGGCCAGGCGCTCGGAGATCTCGGGATCCGCGGCGCTCGCGGCGATCTTCTGGCGATCGCGGGCGTAGGAGTTCTTGCCGTGCACACGGTCGTACCACGACATGACGATGTTGTCGAAGTCGAGATAGACCGCAACGCGCGCGTTCTGCAGGTCGGGCATGTCATTCCTCTCCGGGGTAGCGCACTCCGACGAGCCCGCGCACTTCGTCGAGCGTGGCCATGATGCCCACCGTCTCGTCGATCGGCAGCACATCGGAGTCCGTCCGCCCCGCGGCCAGATATCTCTCGGCCGCGAGGGCCTGGAACTGCATGCCACGGCCGTCGACGCGCGATACGTAGTCCTCGACGACCGTGCCGTCGTGTGCGACGACGCGGAACGAGGTCGGCGTGTACCAGACGCGCGCGATGTCGATGCGGGCGTCGGTGCCGATGACGGTGGCAGTGTTGGGCCCGACGGCGCGGGATGCCGACAGCGTGGTCGAGATCGCGCCCGACTCGTGCGCCATGATCGTCGCCACCTCGGTGTCGGCCCCGGTTTCGCCCAGGCGCGCGGAGGCCACCACCGACAGCGGCATGCCCAGCACGTCCCACGCGAACGAGACCGGGTAGATGCCGAGGTCGAGCAGCGCCCCACCGCCGAGCTCCAGTGCGTTCAGGCGGTGCGCCGGATCGCTCGAGATCCGCTGCGTGTGGTCGGCCGTCACGGCGCGGACCTCGCCGAGGACGCCCGACGCGACGATCTCGCGGATGCGCACCATGTGGGGCAGATAGCGCGTCCACATCGCCTCCATCGCGAGGAGTCCGCGCTCGGCGGCGGCGTCGCGCACCGCTGCGGCCTCCGCCGCGTTGAGGGTGAAGGGCTTCTCGACGAGCACGTGCTTGCCCGCTTCGAGCGCCAGCAGCGCGTTGGCGGCATGCATCGGATGCGGTGTCGCGATGTACACGATGTCGACGTCGGGATCCGCGACGAGGTCTTCATACGATCCGTGCGCGTGCGCGATGCCGAAGTCCGCCGCGAACGCCTCGGCGCTCTCACGGCGACGCGAGCCGACGGCGGCGACGTCCAGTCCGGCGGTGCGCAGATCGCTCGTGAACCCCCGCGCGATGCCGCCCGGGCCGAGGATGCCCCAGCGAGGGGAGGAGGCAGTGGTCATGAAATCGAGGCTAGTCCTCCGACGCCGTACGCCGCGTTCGCCGCGATCGGGTCGAGCGCTCGTGCCAGGTCGTCGACCACGTCGCGGGGGTCTTCGAGCCCGATCGACAGGCGCACGGTCGTGGGGCCGATGTGCGACTCGGCGAGCTGCGCAGGGGAGAGGTGGCTGTGGGTCATCGAGGCGGGGTGCGCCACGAGGCTGCGGGCATCGCCGATGTTGGCGACGAGCTTGACGACCTGCAGCCGCGCGATGAACGACTCGACGAGCCGGAAGTCGGCCTCGGCGTCGCCCGACGCATGAAGGTCGAACGCGAAGACGGAGCCGGCGCCGCGCGGCAGGTACGTCTCGGCGTTGACACGCCACGGACTCGACTCGAGGTCCGGGTGATGCACACCGGCCACGGCGGGATGCGCGGCCAGGAAACGCGCGACCTCGAGCGCGCTCGACGTGTGACGCGCCATCCGCAGATCGAGCGTCTCCAGGCCCTGGAGGAGCTGGAAGGCGTTGAACGCCGACAGCGAGGGCCCCAGGTCGTGGACGTACTTCGTCTTGATGAGCGCGATGTACGGCGAGCCGGTCTCGCCGTAGCGTTCGACGAGGGTGCCGTCCGGAACGCGTCGGTAGGTGCCGGTGAGCTGCGGCCAGCGCTCGGGCTCGGCCGTGAAGTCGAACGTGCCGAGGTCGACGACGACGCCGCCGAGCGACGTGCCGTGACCTCCGAGGAACTTGGTCGCGGAGTGCACCACGATGTCGGCGCCGAAGTCCTTCGCGCGTTGGAGGTACGGCGTCGCCACCGTGTTGTCGATCACGAGCGGCACGCCCGCGCGGCGGGCGACCGCGGCGACGGCGCCGAGGTCGAGCACCTGCGCGATCGGGTTCGAGATCGACTCGGCGAACAGCGCGCGCGTGGTCGGGCGCAGCGCGGACTCCCACGCCGGCACGTCGTCCTGGTCGACGAAGGTCACCTCGATGCCCCAGTCGACGAACGTGTCCTGCAGCAGGTCGACCGTGCCACCGTACAGCTGGCGTGCCGCGACGATGTGCTCGCCCTGCTTCGCGAGGGCGAGAAGCGCCACCGCGACGGCGGCCTGACCTGAAGCCACGCCCGCAGCGCCGATGCCGTCCTCCAGTTCGGCGACGCGCTTCTCGAACACGAGCACCGTGGGGTTCGCCGCCCGGCTGTAGATGTTGCCGTCCTTGCGGAGGGCGAACAGATCGCGTGCCTCGCTCAGAGAACGGAACTCGAACGCGTTCGACTGGTGGATCGAGGGGATCGCGGTGTTCTCGGCGATGCCTGCGTCGTATCCGGCCTGCACCTGCGCTGTCGCGAAGGACCGCGGGGCGGCCGGACGACGCGGCGGTGCGGGTTCGGGCGCGCAAGACATGCGACCCATTGTCGAGCCGGGCACGGATCGCGCCCCCTCGTGTGTCGAACTGTTGCGGCGCGGGGCACGCGTGTGCGGGCTACGGCACCAGCGTGATCTTGCCGTCCACACCCGCTTCGACGGCGCGATGCGCCTCGGCCGCGTCGGCCAGCGCGAAGGACGGGCCGAGCTCGACGCGGAACCGGTCGGCGGCGAGCAGTGCGAGCGTCACCGGCACCGCCTCGGCGCGCCAGGCCTGCTGCTGCGTCGTCAGCGGCCGGGGGGAGCCGCCCGAGAACGCGCGGATGCCGAGGCTCGCGGCATCCTTCCCCCTCACGAGGGTCGCGACGTGATCGAGGTCGGGGACGAGTTCGACGGAGGTCTGCAGCGCCTCGTCGGTGCCGGCCGCGTCGATCACGACGGTCAGGCCGTTCGGCGCAGCTTCGCGTACGCGCTGGATGAGGCCGTCGCCGTATGCCACCGGCGTCGCGCCGAGCGATCGCACGGCGTCGAACCGCCGCTCGGACGACGTCGCGACGACCGTGGCGCCCCACAGCACCGCGTACTGGATGAGCGCCTGCCCGACGGCTCCCGAGCCGGCGTGCACGAGGAGCGCGTCGCCGGCGCCGACCGACAGCGACCGGAGCGTCTGGTACGCCGTGCCGACGGGGATGCCGAGCGCAGCGCCCTGCGCGGGGGTCACCTGCGGCGGACGCGGGTGCACCTGCGCCACGGTGGCGACGACGTCAGTGGC
>NZ_RRYE01000206.1 GCF_004010105.1 Microbacterium sp. CPCC 204701 | reverse complement strand
CACCGGCGCATCGGGCGCGACCACCGTGGTGATGTCGCGGCCCTCGACCACGACTCCCGGGCGCCCCGACCCGGCGACGAGCGCGCGGAACAGCGCGTTCACCGACTCGCGCACGGCGGGCACGCGCGCGACGCCGCTGACGGCGTCCGACACGCGCGGCTCGCGGATCGCGTCGGTCACATCGGTGCCGGCCACCCGCACCCAGTACGCGTCGGGGTCGAGTGAGATCGCGTAGTCGAAATCGCTGGCGACGTCGAGAACGGATGCCGCGTCCGACGTGTCGATGCCGTGCTCGAGCGCGTGCCACGCGAGGGCACGATAGGCGGCCCCGGTGTCGAGGTAGCCGTAGCCGAGACGGCGCGCGGCCTGCTTCGAGACGCTCGACTTGCCGCTGCCGGCAGGGCCGTCGATCGCGACGATCACGGTGCTCGCGTCCCCTGGGCTCGTGCTTCCGGTTGCTGAGCTCGTCGAAGGGTCAGTCATTGGTGGTGCTCGCAATCTTCCAGCCGCGCGCTTCGAGGCCGTCGACGGCCGGGCGCACCGCGCTCGGGACGACGCTGATCTCGGCGAGGCCGAACTGGGCGCCGGGCGAATGCTCCAGGCGCAGGTCTTCGACGTTGACGCCGAGCTCGCCGAGCTCGCCGAACAGGCGTCCGAGCTGGCCCGGAGTGTCGTCGACCATCACGACGACCTGCTCGAAGCGGCGGTTCTGCCCGTGCTTGCCGGGAAGGCGCTCGACCCCGTCGTTGCCTCGGCGGATCGTGTCGGCCACTGCGCGCCGCGCTCCTGGCGCATCGGGAGCCCGCAACGCGTCGGCTACCGCAGAGAGATCCGCCGCGAGGCGGTCGAGCACGTCGACCACCGGCTCGGCGTTGGCTCCGAGGATCTGCACCCACAGCTCGGGAGCGGATGCCGCGATGCGCGTCGTGTCGCGCACGCCCTGGCCCGCGAGCCGCAGGCTGTCGTCGTGCGCGTCGACGAACCGTCCCGCGAGCAGGCTCGCGACCAGCTGCGGCACGTGCGAGACGAGCGCGACCGCCCGGTCGTGGTCTTCGGGCGACATCTCGATCGGCGTCGCGCCGAGGTCGAGCGCGAGCGCCTCGACGAGTGCGAGGTCGGCGGACGGCGTCTCTTCGTCGCGGCACACCACCCACGGGCGGCCGACGAAGATGTCGGCTCGCGCCGAGATCGCTCCCCCGCGCTCGCGACCGGCGAGCGGGTGCGAACCGATGTAGTGCGTGAGATCGACACCGCGCTCCCGCAGCGTGCGCAGCGGTTCGAGCTTGACACTCGCGACGTCGGTCACGACCGCCCGCGGGAAGCGGGCCAGCTCGCGTTCGATGACGTCGGCGGTCACGTCGGGCGGGACGGCGACCACCACGAGCGCCGGATCGTCGCCGTCGGTCGCGCGCCGGCCGGCACCGTAGTCGACGGCGAGGCGCAGCTGCGAGGGCGACGTGTCGTCGAGCGCGACATCGATGCCCCGTGCGCTGAGCGCATGGCCGATGCTCGCGCCGAGCAGCCCGGTGCCGACGATCCGCACCGTGCCCTGCACACGCGGTGCGAGGCCGGCCGGGTCGCGGGCGGCGCGCGCGGCGGAATCGGTCACTTACGTCTCCTGTTCGCCCTCTCCCGCCTGAGTGGACGAGGTGTCACGGCGCGCGAGAGTCAGCAGAGCGCCGCGCTCCACTTTAGTCAACTCGCGGGCACGCCCGGCTGGCAGTGTTCCCAGGTGGAGGGGTCCGAACTGCCGGCGCACGAGTTCCACGACGGGATGCCCCACCGCATCCATCATGCGCCGCACGATGCGGTTGCGGCCCGAGTGCAGCGTCAGCTCGACGAGCGACCCGCCGCCTTCCGCCGACGCCGACAGCAGGCGAGCCTTGTCCGCGGCGATCGATCCGTCCTCGAGCTCGATGCCCCGCACCAGCTTCTGGATCGTCTGCGACGTGACCACGCCCTCCACCTTCGCGATGTACACCTTCGTCACGCCGAACGACGGGTGCGCGAGCACGTGCGCGAGCTCGCCGTCATTGGTGAGCACGAGCAGGCCGCTGGTCTCGGCATCCAATCGCCCCACGTTGTACAGCCGCTCGGGCCAGTCCTTCGTGAAGCGACGAAGGTCGGGGCGACCTCGGTCGTCCTTCATCGAGCTCACGACGCCGGTCGGCTTGTTCAGCATGACGTAGCGCTTGGACTGGTCGAGCTGGACCGCCGTGCCGTCGACGTCGACGAGGTCGCGGTCGGGGTCGATGCGGGAGCCGAGCTCGGTGACGACGGTGCCGTTGACGCGCACGCGTCCCTCGACGATGTACTGCTCGGCGACCCTGCGCGACGCGACCCCCGCGTTCGCGAGCGCCTTCTGAAGACGCACCCCCTCCGTCGCCTCGCGTGGGCCCTGCGCCTCTTGATCGGTCATCGCCGTGGCCCTCCGTCGAAGACGTCGCCCGCGACCTCGTCGGCGCCGTCCAGCAGCGGCGAGATGTGGGGCAGCTCGTCCAGCGAGTTGATGCCGAGGTGCACCAGCAGTGCGTCCGTGGTGCCGTAGTTGATGGCGCCGGTCTCGGCATCCGTGAACAGCTCGGTGATGAGTCCGCGGGCCAGCAGCGTCCGCACCACCGAATCGACGTTCACCGCGCGGATGGACGCGACCTGGCCGCGGGTCACCGGCTGCTTGTACGCGATCACGGCGAGCGTCTCGAGCGCGGCCTGCGACAGCCGCGAGGGCGCCTGACCGCCGACGAACTCGCTCACCAGGTCGTCGAGCTCCTCGCGGACGTACAGCCGCCAGCCGCCGCCGACCTCACGCAGCTCGAACCCGCGCACGGGGCCGCCCGCTCGGCCGTCGTAGTCGTCCACGAGCGTTTCGATCGCCTGCCGCACGGCGGGGACGGGCGCCCCGACCGCCGCCGCGAGGCTCACCAGGCTCTGCGGCTCCTCGACGATCAGCAGAATCGCCTCCAGGCGCCGCGCGACGTCGTCCGTCGCCACCTGCGGCGCATCAGCTGTGTCATCGGTCATAGTCGGCTCCCAGGGTCGCGAGGTTCTCGTCGGACCACCGCTGCGCGCTCCAGCGGAGAGTCAGCTCGCCGAGCGGCTCGAGCTGCTCGAACGAGAGGGCGGCGTGGCGGTAGAGCTCGAGCACCGACAGGAACCGCGCCACGACGACTCCCGACTGGTTCACGCCGGCGATGAGCTCACGGAAGGTCAGACTGCCGGCATCCCGCAGCAGTGTCACCACGATCGCCGCCTGCTCCCTGATGCTCACCAGCGGCGCGTGCAGATGGTCGAGGCCCACGCGCGGGATCTCTCTCGGCGTCATCGCCAGGAGGGCGAGCGCGGCGAAGTCGTCGACGCTGAGGGACCAGGCGAGCTCCGGCACCGCATTGCGGTACTTCTCGTCGAGGCGCACCGAGCGCGTGTGCCGCCGCTCCTCGCGTCGCAGGCACCGCTCGAACCACGCCGAGACCTCCTTGAACGCGCGGTACTGCAGCAGACGGGCGAAGAGCAGATCGCGCGCCTCCAGCAGCGCGACAGACTCCGCATCGACGAGCTCACCCTGCGGCAGCAGGCCCGCGACCTTCATGTCGAGCAGCGTCGCCGCGACCACCAGGAACTCGGATGCCTCGTCGAGATCCTCCTCCGGGCCCAGTTGCCTCAGGTACGAGATGAACTCGTCGGTCACCTTCGACAGCGACACCTCGGTGATGTCGAGCTCGTGCTTCGAGATCAGGTTCAGCAGCAGGTCGAACGGGCCGTCGAAGTTCGACAGGCTGACGCGGAACCCCGGTTCCTCCTCGGTTCCCGAGCTCGTCGAAGGGTCAGGCGACAGCGCCACGGGCGACCAGCTCCCGCGCCAATCGCAGGTACGCCTGCGCGGCGGCGTGCTCGGGCGCGAACTCGGTGATGGGCATGCCGGAGACGGACGCGTCGGGGAACTTGACCGTGCGGCCGATCACCGTCTCGAGCACGTCGTCGCCGAAGGCGTCCACGACGCGCTCGAGCACTTCGCGCGAGTGCAGGGTTCGGGGGTCGTACATCGTCGCCAGCACGCCGTCGAGCGTGATGGTCGGGTTCAGTCGGTCGCGCACCTTGTCGATCGTCTCGATGAGGAGCGCCACCCCGCGCAGCGCGAAGAACTCGCACTCGAGCGGGATGATCACGCCATGGCTCGCGGTGAGCGCGTTCACGGTGAGGAGACCGAGCGAGGGCTGGCAGTCGATGAGCACCACGTCGTAGTCGTTCGCGACGTGGCGAAGGACGCGCGAGAGCGTCTGCTCGCGGGCCACCTCGTTCACCAGGTGCACCTCGGCGGCGGATAGGTCGATGTTGGCGGGAAGGACGTCCAGGTTCTCGACGCGCGCGCGCACGATCACATCGCGCGCGTCGCGCTTGCCGTCCAGCAGCAGATCGTAGATCGTGGGGGTCTCGTGCGTCTGGATGCCGAGCCCGGCCGACAGCGCGCCCTGCGGGTCGAAGTCGACCGCGAGCACCTTGCGCCCATACGCCGCGAGAGCCGCGGCGAGGTTGATGGT
Organism: Microbacterium sp. CPCC 204701; assembly: GCF_004010105.1. Classification (GTDB taxonomy): domain Bacteria; phylum Actinomycetota; class Actinomycetes; order Actinomycetales; family Microbacteriaceae; genus Microbacterium. Next base: position 907 of record NZ_RRYE01000206.1, on the reverse strand, counting down.
GGTCGTCGTCTTGCCGACGCCGCCCTTCTGGTTGCACAGCGAGATGATTCGAGCGGGGCCGTGACCGTCGAGCTTGGGCGGCGTGGCGAAGCCGTGATAGGGACGTCCGGTCGGTCCGATCGGAACCTCGGACTGCGAGGTCTTCGCCGACCCTGTCTTCGTCCTGCTGTCAGCCACCGTGCTCCCGCTTCCTCGTGCTCGCTCGATACTAGTCGGCCACCGCGATTTCACGCGGCACAGCGCCGTGCGGGCGGCAGATACGACCCGCGCGGACGGGTCGACGACTCACCGCGCCCGGGGGTGCGAGGTGGCGTAGACGTCGCGCAGCGCATCCACCGACACGTACGTGTAGATCTGCGTCGTCGCCACCGACGCGTGCCCGAGCAGCTCCTGCACGACACGGACGTCGGCGCCTCCCTGCAGCAGGTGCGTCGCGAACGAGTGGCGCAGCGTGTGCGGCGAGACGTGGGCCGTCAGGTGCGCGCGTTCGGCGGCCGACTGGATGACGAGCCACGCGCTCTGCCGCGACAGCGGCGCGCCGCGCGCACCCAGGAAGAGCCTCGGCGTCGCACGCCCTCGCCGCGAGAGCTCGGGGCGCGCCCGTGTGAGGTAGACGTCGAGCGCAGCGCGTGCGTACGACCCGACCGGCACGATGCGCTCCTTCGAGCCCTTGCCCCTCACCCGCAGCACCTCGCCGCGGCCGACATCGTCGACATCCAGCTGCACGATCTCCGAGACGCGCGCGCCGGTCGCGTACAGCAGCTCGAGCAGCGCACGGTCCCGCATGCCGATGAGGTCTCCGGGCGCCGCTCCCCCGCCGGCGGCCGGGCCCACCGCGTCTCGGGCATCCGGCGCGGCAGACCCGGGCAAGGTCGCAGGCGCCGGCCCCGCGGCATCCAGCAGCTGC
>NZ_RRYE01000205.1 GCF_004010105.1 Microbacterium sp. CPCC 204701 | reverse complement strand
CAGGTCGCGCCGTGCCCGCGCGGCGGCCGCGCGCTCGTCCTCCGTGCCGTCGGGCAGCGAGGCGGCCCGGGCGTAGGCCTCGGGGTCGTCGAGCACTTCGGCGGGGAACGTCATCACGGCGTCACCGGCTTCGGGCAGTCCCGCGTTCTGCATCACGACGACGAGTTCGAGGCCGCCGTGGTTGACGAGCCGGTGCACCGTACCGGGCGAGAACCACACCACCTCCCCGGGTTCCAGACGACGGATGCCGCGCCCCTCGGCCGACACCGTGTGCACCTCGCCCGACCCCGCGGTGACGACGTAGCCCTCGCTCGAAGCCGTGTGCAGGTGCGGCGACCCGCCCCGGAGCCCATCCTCGGTCTCCCAGTCGTACACGCGCAGGCTGCTCACCGCGACGCCGCCGGGGAACAGCGGGGTCACGGCGCCAGCTCCGCCGCGAGCACGCGAGTCTCGTCGGGGCTCCAGACGCGGTCGCCGAACACGTGCCGATGCCCAAGGGTGAGCTCGTCGCCCGGGGCGAGGACGATGTGCTCGTCGAACGAGGGGGAAGGCGCGACGATCGGGAAGGGCTCGGTGCGTACGAACCACCGGATCGGCGGCCCGCCGGTCGAGGTGCCGGCGAACACGAGCACCGTGCCGCCGCCGTCGACCTCGTCGTGCTCGCCCGAGACCGCCACCCACGGCGCCTGCGAACCCATGATGGCGTCGGTGCCCTCCAGGTCGGCCGACAGCGCGCGACCGCCGGTCCAGGCCCGCGGCATCCGGATCACGAATCCCGTGTAGCCGGCGTTCGGGCGACCCTCCGTCGTCGGGCTGCCGAGCTCGAGGTCGCGCTCGGCGATGCTGCGGAGGGTCGTGGAGAAGTCGAGCATCCACAGCCCGCGCTCGGGGTCGACGCCGTGGAAGCGGTGCGTGCGGGTCTCGGCGAGCCATTCCTCGAGCCCCCGTGTGACCCACGTGAGCTCTTCGGTGAACGAGACCTCGGCGCCGGCATCCGCGATGTCGGTGAAGCGCTCGTGGCGGATGCTGCCCACATTGTCGAGCTGCCGGTAGCCGGTGTCGCGGGCGAACGTCGGGCCGCCCCAGAAGTTCTCGCCCGAGACGTGGGTCCACGTCATCTGCAGGCCCTTGTGCCAGCGGTGGTCCCACGGGCGGTACGCGGTCAGGGGCGCGCCGTCGAGCGCGCGAAGCGGGTGCAGGAAGGGCTTCGGCCCCTCGGATGCGGCGCCCCGGGGCTCGAACGCGTACCGGGCGATCTCGACCCCTCCCGTCGTGACGGCGAGGTCGGTGTCATCGATGCGCAGCGCGAGATCGGCCATGCGCTCATTGTGCCCCACCCGCCGGTAACCGCTTCCCAGCCCACGGATTCCGCGAGAGAACAACTGGTGGACGAGAGACAGGAAAGCTCCCTACCTCTCGTCCATCAGCTGCACTGTCGCGGACGCGCGAGGGCGGACGCGCGAGGGCGGACGCCGGGGGAGCGGGGCGCCAAGGGCGGGGCGCAAGGGCAAGGGGAGCGGACTATGGTCGGGGTCAGGCCCCGCCGAGGGCCTTGGACACCACCGCGCGGGCCTCCTCCTGCACCTGTGCGAGGTGCTCGGGGCCGCGCAGCGACTCGGCGTAGAGCTTGTAGACGTCCTCGGTGCCCGAGGGGCGCGCCGCGAACCACGCGTGCTCGGTCTGCACCTTGAGCCCGCCGATCGCGGCACCGTTGCCCGGCGCGTGCGACAGCTTCGCCGTGATCGGCTCGCCGGCGAGCTCGGTCGCCGTCACCGCCTCGGGCGAGAGCTTGCCGAGGGTCGCCTTCTGCGCGGGCGTGGCCGGGGCGTCCACGCGCTGATACGCCGACGCGCCGAATTGCGCCTCGAGCTCGGCGTACCGCTGCGACGGCGTCTTGCCGGTCACCGCGAGGATCTCGGCGGCGAGCAGGCACAGCAGGATGCCGTCCTTGTCGGTCGTCCACACCGAGCCGTCCTTGCGCAGGAACGACGCGCCCGCTGACTCCTCGCCACCGAACGCGACCGAGCCGTCGAGCATGCCCGGCACGAACCACTTGAATCCGACCGGCACCTCCAGCAGCGGCCGCCCGAGCGCCTCGGCCACGCGGTCGATGATCATCGAGCTGACAAGGGTCTTGCCGACCGCGGCATCCGTCGGCCATCCCTCGCGGTGCGAGAACAGGTAGTCGATCGCGACGGCCAGGTAGTGATTCGGGTTCATGAGGCCGGCGTCGGGCGTCACGATGCCGTGACGATCGGCGTCGGCGTCGTTGCCGGTGAGGATGTCGTACTCGTTGCGGCGCGCGACGAGCGAGGCCATCGCCGACGGCGACGACGGGTCCATGCGGATCTTCTCGTCCCAGTCGAGCGTCATGAACTTCCACGTCGGATCGACGTCGGGGTTCACCACGGTGAGGTCCAGGCCGAAGACCTCGGCGATGAGCGCCCAGTACTCGACCGACGCGCCGCCGAGCGGGTCGGCGCCGATGCGCACGCCGGCGCTGCGGATCGCATCGACGTCGATGACGTTCGCGAGGTCGCGCACATAGGCGTCGCGGAAGTCGTACTCGCCGATGGTGTCGCTGTCGAGGTCTTTGAAGGGCGTGCGCGCGACGCCGTCCAGCCCCGCCGCGATCAGCTCGTTCGCGCGATTCGCGATCCAGCCGGTGGCGTCGGTGTCGGCGGGCCCGCCGTTCGGCGGGTTGTACTTGAAGCCGCCGTCGCTGGGCGGATTGTGGCTCGGCGTGACCACGATGCCGTCCGCGCGGCCCGGGTCGGCGGCATCCCGCCCCCGGTTGCAGGTCAGGATCGCGTGACTGAGAGCCGGCGTCGGCACCCACGAGTCGCGCGAATCCACACGCACATCGACGCCGTTAGCGACGAGCACCTCGATGGCACTGCGCTCGGCCGGCAGCGACAGGCCGTGCGTGTCGCGGCCGAGGAACAGCGGTCCTTCGATGCCCTGGCTGCGACGGTATTCGACGATCGCCTGGGTCGTGGCGAGGATGTGCACCTCATTGAAGCTCGCCGACAGCGACGAGCCGCGGTGGCCGCTGGTGCCGAATGCGACGCGCTGCTCGGGCGCGGCCGGGTCGGGTTTCACGTCGTAGTAGGCGGCGATCAGCTCATCGATGTCGACGAGGTCCGATGCGTCGGCGGGCTGTCCTGCGCGAGTCATGCGTTCCAGTCTGCCTGTCCCACGCCCTATGCGCACTGTGAGCGACGACTCGCGCGCACAACTCAGGCAGAGATGCCGTGGGCCTGGGCGGGAACCGCCGTCGCGGGTCGATCTGCATGAGCTGTGGGCGCACGTGGGCCAAAGCCGGGCGCCCGGGCCGAGGCTAGGCTGGCGGGCGTGACTTCCGAGGCCGTCGACGCTCAGGCATCCGCTCCCGTCCGCCGCACCTACAGCTACCTGGGCCCGGCGGGCACGTTCACCGAGGCCGCCCTGGCGCAGGTGCCCGAGGCGCGCGGTCACGACTGGCGTTCGGTGCGCAACGTCGGCGAGGCGCTGGCCGACGTCGTGGAGGGGCGATCGGATGCCGCGATGATCGCCATCGAGAACTCCGTGGACGGCGGCGTCTCGACGGCGCAGGACGCCCTGGCCACCGTGCCCGGACTGCGCATCGTGGGGGAGTACCTGGTTCCCGTCGAGTTCGTGCTCGTCGGGCGCCCGGGCGCCCGCCTCGAGGAGGTGTCGCTCATCTCGGCGCACCCGGTCGCGTACGCGCAGTGCCTGCAGTGGCTCGCTCGCGAGCTGCCGTCGCACGCGCACGTGCCCGCCGCGAGCAACGTCGCGAGCGCGATGAGCCTTCTGGACGGCACGAGCGATGCGGAAGCCGCGATCGCGCCGCCGGGGATCCTCGAGCACCACGAGCTCGAACTTCTCGCCTCGAACATCGGCGACAACGCCAACGCGGTGACCCGGTTCGTGCTGGTCAGCCGCACGGTCGCGCCGCCGCCGCCGACCGGGGCCGACAAGACGTCGCTCATCGTCGAGCTTCCCGACGACCACCCCGGTGCGCTGCTCGAGATGCTCGAGCAGTTCGCGACGCGCGGGATCAACCTCTCTCTCCTGGCATCCCGGCCGATCGGAGACGAGCTCGGCCGGTACCGCTTCGTCATCGATGCCGACGGCCACATCGAGGACGAGCGAATGGCCGACGCGCTGCTGGGCCTGCGCCGCTTCAGCCCCGGCGTGATCTTCCTGGGGTCGTACCCGCGCGCCGACCGTGCGGTCGTGCACTACCCCGAGCGCTACGCCGACGACGTCTTCGTCGAGGCGCGCGACTGGCTGCGCGGGCTCATCTCGGGCGAGCCCGAAGAGCTCGACTGATCCGGCCGCGTCGGCATGGTCTGCCGCATGCCCTCCCGGTGCGCACGTCCACGACGGTACCCTGAGGCATGGCCGACCGCGGGGCGCTGATCGATGCTGCGCGGAGAGCCTTTGCGGCATCCGACTGGTCCACGGCGCTGGAGAACCTGGGCGCTGCGCGGGCAGAGGCCGAGCTCGAGGTGGACGACGTCGTGCTCATGGCGCGTTCGGCGTGGTGGCTGGGGCGAGTGGCCGGATCCCTCGCCCTCGCCGAAGACGCGTTCCGCGGCCTGTGCGACGCCGACCGCACCTCCGACGCGGCGATGATGGCGCTGCAGCTCAGCATGCTGTGGATCACCCGAGGGGATCTGACGATCGGCACAGCGTGGCTGCATCGCGCGCGGCGCATCCTGGCCGATCTGCCGGAGGGGCCGCCGCACGCGTACCTCGCCTACCTCGAAGCGTCGCTCGGCCTGGTCACCACAGGAGGCCTGGCGTGGTCGGATGACGATGTCGACCGTCTCGCCGCCCTGGCGCGGCGCTATCCTGAGCCGGCGGTCGAAGCCCTGGCAATGGTGGTGCGGGGGCTGGCAGAGCTGCGGCGCGGCGACTCGCAGCGCGGATTCGCGCTGCTCGACGAGGCCATGCTTCCTGTGCTCGCGGGGCAGGTCACGGCCGAATGGGCCGGCGACATCTACTGCACGATCATCCACACGTGCCATGAGCTCGCGGACTTCCGTCGCATGGAGGACTGGACGCGAGCGACCGAGCAGTGGTGCCGGCAGTTCGGGAGCGAGGCCATGTACACCGGCCTCTGCCGCGTGCATCGCCTGGAGCTGCGCACGGCGCGCGGCGACTGGCCGGCCGCCGAGGCGCTGCTTCTTCGCGAGTGCTCCGATCTCGCCGGGGGCAACCCCTGGATCGCCGGCGAGGGCTTCTATCAGCTCGGCGAGGTGCGCCGTCGCCGGGGCGACGCGGCGGGTGCCCGCGAGGCATACGATCTCGCGCGCTCGGCCGGCGTCGACCCGCAGCCAGGCGATGCGCTGCTCCTGCTCGATGCCGGGGATGATGCGGCCGCACGTTCGGCGCTGACCGCGGCGCTGGCCTCGCGCGATCCCTTGGCGCGGATCCGGCTGCTGCGGGCTG
>NZ_RRYE01000204.1 GCF_004010105.1 Microbacterium sp. CPCC 204701 | reverse complement strand
CGGTAAGGGCGGCCGTCGACGGTCGCGGCGCCCGCGTCGGGGCGGTCGAGGCCCACGATCATGCGCATCGTGGTGGACTTGCCGGCGCCGTTCGGGCCGAGGAAGCCCGTCACGGCGCCGGGGCGCACCTCGAAGCTGATGTCGTCGACCGCCGTCTTCGCGCCGAAGCGCTTGGTCAGGTTCTGCACGGTGATCATGCGCTCCACGCTAGGGAGAGGCATCCGTCGCCCGCGTCGGAGCGGAGGCCGATCTTGCCGGCGCCGACGTCGTACCACGGTGCCACGCCGCGTCCGACCACGGACGGTCGATGCACGCACGATGGGCTCGGGTGGGAACCGTCTGCCGGCGTCGCGTCAGCGCGCTGCGACCACGGCGTTGTCGAGCTCGTCGAGGTCGACGCCCGGCCGCTCGTTCCGGTTGGTCATGAGCACGAAAGCGACTCCGGCCGACGGGTGCACCCAGAACTCGGTGCCCGCCCAGCCGCCGTGTCCGTAGGCATCGCGGTCGATCAGACCCGGCGCGCGGGTGCGGAGGTTGAAGGTGAAGCCCCAGTCCTGACCGCGCTCGGCGATGTACGGCTCGAGCCGGGGAATGTCGCCGGTCAGCGGCCGCAGCATCATCGCGAGCGTCGCCGGCTGCACGATCCCACCGGTCTCGCCGTGCCCGATGCGCAGCAGCGCCGAGCCGATCGCGAGCAGGTCGGCTGCGGTGCCGATCATGCCGGCGCCCGGATTGCGGTGACGGGCGAAGCTGCGCATGTCGAGGCCCTGTCGCTCGGCGTCCACGACGGCGTGCGGATCGACGGACGGGTCGAGGGTCAGGCCGGTCGCACCCACAGCTCCGGCCCACGCCGCGATGTCGGCATCCCACTCCTGTCCGGTGGTGTGCCGCACGAGCTCGGCGATGCCGTCGAACGCCACCGTCGAGTATCGCGACATCGCGCCGGCGACGAATTCGCGGCCGGGCGCGAGAAGCGCCGCCCGCAGCCCGTCCGGCGGATCGAGAGACGGCTCGCGGATGCCGGAGGTGTGGCTCACGAGATGCCCGAGACGCACGATGTCGTCGCGCGCCGCGCCGAACTCGGGAATCGCGGCCGAAAGCGGCGTCGCGGTGGTGAGAAGGCCCCGCTCGACGGCGCGCGCGGCCGTGAGCCCGGTCAGCACCTTCGTGATCGAGAACAGCCAGTACGGGTCGTCGGCCCGCGCCGGCCGGCCCTCGGTCGCACCGAACGCGTCGAGGGCGACGACGCCGTCGGCGGTCGCGATGCCCAGCACGGCGGTGGGCAGGCGCCCCGCGTCGACGTGTCGGCGTGCCCAATCGAACGCGGCCCCGTACTGACTCATCCATCTCCCCCGTCATCCGTCTGCGGTTGTCATTCTCTGTCGCGGCACACCAGACCTGCCCCGCGCCGCTGCAGGATTCTGGCGCCCTGCGGGGCGACGTTACCCGAGCTGACGCCGCGACGACGCGCGCGCCCGCGGCGCGTAGCGCTCCGGAGAGACGGATGCGGCAACCACGCGCCGCAGGTCCTCCAGCGTCGCGTCGGATCCGAACCAGCCCTGGGCCCGCCCCTGCACGAGCACATTGCCGAGAGCCGTCGCCTCGACCGGTCCCGCGAGCACAGGCAGTCCGGAACGGTCGGCCGTGGCCTGGCAGAGCAGGCGGTTCAAGGCCCCGCCGCCGACGATGTGCACGACGTCGATCTCGCGTCCGGTCAGCCGCGCCGCCGTCGCGACCGCGTCGGCGAACGCCTGCGCGATGCTCTCCACGATCGTGCGGGCGAATGCCTCCCGAGTGGTGGGCACCGCCGCGCCCGCCTCGTCGAGCACCGCCGCGATGCGTGCGGGCATGTCGCCGGGCGCCGACAGGCGAGGGTCGTCGGCGTCGAAGAGCGCGATCTCGCCGTCGACGGATGCCGCGGCATCCAGCAGTGCCGGAAGGTCGATGGGTTCTCCGTCCTCGGCCTCCCACGTGCGCACCGACTCGCTCAGCAGCCAGAGCCCCGTCACGTTGTGGAGGAACCTGACGCGTCCGTCGACGCCGCCCTCGTTCGTGAAGTTCGCCTCGCGCGCCTCGTCGGTGACGACGGGCTCGTCGAGCTCGACGCCGACCAGACCCCACGTGCCGCACGAGATGTAGGCGGCATCCGGCGTGCTGAGCGGCACGGCGACGACCGCCGAGGCGGTGTCGTGCGAGCCGACGGCGATCACCTCGAGCGGCGCGCCGACGCGTTCCCGCGCCTCGCCGCGGAGGGTGCCCAGGCGCTCGCCGGGGTCGACGAGCGGCGGAAGGACGGATGCCGGGACCCCCAGCCGTGCGATGAGCTCGGCATCCCACTCCCCCGCGCGGACGTCGACCAGGCCCGTCGTCGAGGCGTTCGTGCGCTCGGCGACGCGTGCGCCGGTGAGCAGGAACGCCACGAGGTCGGGGATGAGCAGCGAGACCTCCGCGTCGGGGAGCCGCTGCTCGACGGCGTACTGGTACAGGGTGTTGAACGGCAGGAACTGCAGGCCGTTGCGGCGGTACAGCTCCTCGAACGGCACGCGCGCATGCACCGCCTCGACGCCCTGCGCGGTGCGGTCGTCGCGGTAGTGGAACGGCTCACCGAGCGGCTCGTCGCCGTGCACCAGCCCGTAGTCGACGGCCCACGAGTCGATGCCGACGCTCGCGAGGCCGGGCTCGCGCCGCACGGCTTCGGCGAGCCCTTCGAGGATGTGACGGTACAGCGCGGTGAAGTCCCAGTGCAGTCCGTCGGGGCCGGGCACGGGACCGTTCGGGAACCGTGCGACGGCCTCGAGGCGCAGCATCCCGTCGTCGACGTACCCGAGCATGACGCGACCGCTCGTGGCGCCGAGGTCGACGGCCGCGACCACCCCGCCGGAGGTCATCGGAGGAACGCGGCTGCGACGCCGGAGTCGACCGGGATGTGCAGGCCGGTCGTGCGCGACAGCTCCGGGCCGGTCAGTACGAACACGGCGTCGGCGACGTTCTCGGGCACGACTTCGCGCTTGAGGATGGTGCGGTTGGCATAGAACTGGCCGAGGTCTTCTTCTTTGACGCCGTAGGTGGCGGCGCGGTTCGCGCCCCAGCCGGAGGCGAAGATGCCCGAGCCGCGCACGACGCCGTCGGGGTTGATGCCGTTCACGCGCACGCCGTGCTCGCCGAGCTCGACCGCGAGCAGTCGCACCTGGTGGGCCTGGTCGGCCTTGGTCGCCGAGTACGCGATGTTGTTCGGGCCGGCGAACAGCGAGTTCTTCGACGCGATGTAGACGATGTCGCCGCCGAGCCGCTGGTCGATGAGAATCCGCGCGGCCGCCTTCGACACCAGGAACGAGCCCTTGGCCATGACGTCGTGCTGGAGGTCCCAGTCTTTCTCGGTGGTCTCCAGCAGCGGCTTCGACAGCGACAGCCCGGCGTTGTTGACGACGAGATCGACGCCGCCGAACGCGAGCACCGCCTGGTCGAGCGCCGCCTGGACGGCGGCCTCGTCGGCGACGTTGGCAGCGACCCCGATCGCGACATCCGCGCCTCCGAGCTCGGCCGCGGCGGCCTGCGCCTTCTCGAGGTCGAGGTCGGCGACGACGACGCACGCGCCCTCGGCGGCGAGGCGGGTCGCGATGGCCTTGCCGATGCCGGATGCCGCGCCTGTGACGAACCCGATGCGCCCCTGGTGGGTCCTGGGCTTGGGCATACGCTGCAGCTTCGCCTCTTCGAGGGCCCAGTACTCGATGCGGAACTTCTCGGCGTCCGAGATCGGGGAGTACGTCGACAGCGATTCGGCACCGCGCATCACGTTGATCGCGTTGACGTAGAACTCCCCCGCGACCCGCGCGGTCTGCTTGTTCGCGCCGAACGAGAACATGCCCACGCCCGGCACCAGCACGATCAACGGGTCTGCGCCGCGGATCGCCGGAGACTGCGCGGTCGCGTGCGCGTCGTAGTACGCCTGGTAGTCGGCACGGTACTGCTCGTGCAGCTCCTTGAGACGGGCGACGGATGCCTCGACCGCCGCATCCGCGGGCAGGTCGAGCAGCATCGGCTTGACCTTGGTGCGCAGGAAGTGATCGGGGCAGCTCGTGCCGAGCTCAGCCAGGGCCGGCGCCTTCTCCGACGCGAGGAAGTCCAGCACTTCGGCCGCATCGGTGAAATGCCCGACCATCGGCTTGTCGGTCGAGGCGAGGCCGCGGATCGTCGGAGCCAGGGCCGCCGCGCGGGCGCGGCGCTCGGCATCCGCAAGCGCCTCGAAGCCGGCGCGCACGTCACCGAACGGCTCTTTCCTACCGTGCTCGTCGATGTACGCCTGCGCGGTCTCGATGATCCACAGCGAGTTGCGCTCGGACTCCTCGGAGGTGTCGCCCCACGCCGTGATGCCGTGGCCGCCGAGGATGCAGCCGATCGCCTGCGGGTTCCGTGCCTTGATCTCGGCGATGTCGAGGCCGAGCTGGAAGCCCGGGCGACGCCACGGCACCCACACGACTCTCTCGCCGAAGATCTTCGCGGTGAGCTCCTGGCCGTCGGCTGCGGTCGCGATCGCGATCCCCGAGTCGGGGTGAAGGTGGTCGACGTGCGCGGCGTCGACGAGGCCGTGCATCGCGGTGTCGATCGACGGTGCCGCGCCGCCCTTGCCGTGCAGGCAGTAGTCGAACGCGGCGACCATCTCGTCCTCTCGCTCGACCCCGGGGTAGACGTCGACGAGCGCGCGCATGCGGTCGAGCCGCAGCACCGCGAGGCCCTCGGGCTTCAGCGTGCCGAGGTCGCCGCCCGAGCCCTTCACCCACAGCAGCTCGACGGGCTCACCCGTGACCGGGTCGGTGTCGGTGCCCTTCGCCGACGTGTTGCCGCCGGCGTAGTTCGTGTTCTTCGGGTCGGCGCCGAGGCGGTTCGACCGCGCGATGAGGTCGGTGACGGCCTGGTTGGTCATGGTGTGGTTCCTTCGGAAGTCGCGGATGCGAGGTCAGGGGTGGAGAGAAGGTGCGCGAGGCGCGCGGCGAAGCGGTCGATGGTGACCGATGCCGCGGCCTCGTGCGGACGATTGAGATGGCCGTGCTCGGTGCCGGGCTCGGTGACGACCTCGACCGGGCGCCCCGCCGCCTGCAGCGTCGCGGCGAACGCCTCGCCCGAGACCCGGAGCTCGTCGACCTCGTCGTTCACGATCAGGGTCGGCGGGAACTCCGTGAGATCCGCGGGCGTGGCGAGGCCCGGGATCGCGCCGATCGGGCCGTCTTCGAGCGCACGGCCGAGGTAGTTCTCGTACATGGCGCGCACGGCGGCGAGCCCGAACCGGTCGGCCTCGGGGTTCGCGTCGAGCGCTGCCCGCAGCTCGGCGTCCGGCGCCGGCTGCTCGGCGAGGAGCGTGGGGTAGGCCAGGAGCACGACCGCAGGAAGCGTCGCGAACCCGCGCTCGAGAAGCCGCAGCGTCGCGCCTGCGGCGAGGTTGCCGCCCGCGCTCGCACCGCCCAGCGCGAGACGC
>NZ_RRYE01000203.1 GCF_004010105.1 Microbacterium sp. CPCC 204701 | reverse complement strand
GACGCAGCGCGCCGTCCGCGCCGACCTCGACGCCTCGGCGGCCGGGCGTCCCGACATCGCCGCCTACAGCGCGGCCGTCGAGCGCTCTCGCGCGCTCTTCGCCGCGCTCGTCGGGATCGGCGCCGAGCACGTCGCGATCGGCTCGCAGGTGTCGGTGGCCGCAGCGGCGGTGGCGACCGCCCTTCCCGACGGCGCCGAGGTGCTCGTGCCGGACGGTGAGTTCACGTCGCTCGTCCTGCCTTTCGTGTACGCCGGCCGCGACATCCAGGTGCGCACCGCTCCCCTCGGCGACCTGGCCTCGCACATCACCCCGACCACGGACCTCGTAGCCTTCTCGATCGTGCAGTCCGCCACCGGCGAGGTCGCCGATGTCGCTGCGATCCGCGGCGCCGCCGCCCGGTACGGGGCACTCACGCTGTGCGACGCGACCCAGGCGGTCGGCTGGCTGCCGGTCGACGCATCCGCCTTCGACGCCGTCATCTGCCACGCGTACAAGTGGCTGTGCGCGCCGCGCGGTGTGTCGTTCGTGGCGGTGTCGGATCGGCTGATGGCGCGCATGTCGCCGATCTCTGCCGGCTGGTACGCCGGCGACGATCCGTGGTCTTCGTGCTACGGAGCCGCCATCGACCTCGCCCCCGACGCCCGGCGGTTCGATCTCTCGCCCGCGTGGCAGGCGTTCGTCGGCGCAGCGCCGGCGCTCGAGCTGTTCGCGTCGCTGGACGCCGACGATGTGTACGCGCACACGACCCGTCTGGCCGCAGCCTTCCGTGACGGCCTCGCCATCGCCGAGCCGGCGCGCCCGTCGGCGATCGTGACGTGGGACGACCCCGGCGGCATCGACCTCGCCCGTCTCACCGCGGGCGGGATCACTGCGTCCGGGCGTGCGGGGCGAGCCCGCGTCGCATTCCACGTCTTCAACGACGCGGAGGATGTCGAGCGGGCGCTCGCCGCGCTCGGGCGCTGAGCCCTCAGCTCTTGGTGACCGCGAGCCTCAGTCCGAGGGGCGCCAGAAGCGCGGCGGCCGCCACGAACGCCATGACGACCAGCGCGAGTCCGCCATAGCCGATCCAGCCGAGCACCGCTCCGGCGGCGATCGCTCCGGCGGCGCCCACGATGCTCATGGTGAAGTCGCTGAATCCCTGGCGTCGGGTACGGCGCTCTTCGGAAGAGGCCTCGGTGAGGAGTGTCGACCCCGCCACCGTCGATGCGCTCCAGCCGAGTCCGAGCAGGATGAGCGCGATGGTCACGGCGAGCGTCGACTCCTGCCCGAACGAAGCCGTGAGCAGGGCGGTCGCCAGCAGCGCCTGTCCGACGAGGATCGTCGGCACCCTTCCGACCCGGTCGGAGAGGATGCCGAAGACCGGCGACAGCGCGTACATCCCCGCGATGTGCAGGCTGATCGTGAGCCCGATGATCGACAGGGTCGCCGACTCTGAGGCGCCATGCGTGAGGTGCACGAGGTGCACCGGCGTCATGGCCATCACCGACACCATCGTGCCGTGGGCCGCGGCGACCGCGAAGATCGCGTAGCGGGCCGCGACCGGGCTGTCCGCTCGGGCGATCGGGCGCGATCCGGGTGCAGCCGCCGCGACCACGCGCTGCGCGAGCAGCAGCGGGTCGGGCCGCATCGCCGCGAGGTAGATGCCGATCGCGAGCAGCTGCGCCACGATCGTGAACAGATACGGTCCGGTCAGGGGCGGCATCCCGAGCGCGCGGCCGACGATCTCGCCGGGGCCTGTCAGGTTCGGTCCGAGGACGGCGCCCACGGTGGTCGCCCACACCACGATCGACAGGTCGCGGCCGCGCGAGGCATCCGTTGCGAGGTCCGCCGCGGCGAAGCGCGACTGGAGGTTCGCCGCCTGCCCGGCACCGATGATGAGGAACGCCGCCAGCAGCAGCGGGAAGGCGCGCATCGCGACCGCCGCGACCACGAGCACGACGCCGACGAGCGCGACGCCCATGCCCAAGGTCAGCGACAGCCGCCGCCCGCGACGGCGAGCCACCATGGCGAGCGGGACGGCCGTCGCCGCAGTTCCGAGTGTGACCGCGGCCGCCGCGAGCCCTGAGAAGGCCTCGTCGCCCGACAGCTCGGCCGCGAGGACCGCGCCGAGCGAGAGCGTGGCGCCGAACGCCAGACCGCCGAGCACCTGCCCGAGCGAGAGCACCGCCACGGTGCGCCGCTGGACGCGGGCGACCTCCTCGGGTGCCGTGGCGAAAGCCGTGTCAGGCATCGCGAGCGGGATTGCGCAGGATGCCGAGGCTGGTGATCTCGACCTCGACGGTGTCGCCCGCGACGAAGGGACCGACACCCGCGGGGGTGCCCGTGAGGATCACGTCCCCCGGCAGGAGCGTGAAAGCCGCCGATGCGTAGGCGATGACGTCGGCGAGCGAGAAGATCATGTCGCTGATCGGCGCGCTCTGCCGCACGTCCCCGTTGACGCGGGTCGTGACCACGGCGTCTCCGGACGGGTCGAAGTCGGTCTCGATGGCGGGGCCGAGGGGGCAGAAGGTGTCGAAACCCTTCGCGCGGGCCCACTGCCCGTCGGTCTTCTGCAGATCGCGCGCCGTGACGTCGTTGGCGATCGTGTACCCGAACACGTACTCGAGCGCGCGATCGGCCGGCACGTTCTTGGCGATCCGGCCGATGACGGCCGCGAGCTCGCCCTCGAAGTCGACGCGCTCGGACTGCGGCGGCAGCACGATGGAATCGCCCGGACCGATCACCGACGTGTTCGGCTTGAAGAACAGCATCGGCGCGGACGGGACGTCGTTGCCGAGCTCGGCGGCGTGGGCGCGGTAGTTGCGCCCGACGCACACCACCTTCGAGCGCGGGATGACCGGCGCGAGCAGTGCGACATCGGCCAGCGGCACCCGCTCGCCGGTCGTGTCGTACCCCGCGAACATCGGGTCGCCCGCGAGGACGACGAGCTCGCCGTCGTCGACGATCCCGAACCTGATGACGTCGTTGTGGCTGAAGCGCGCGATCCTCACCGGATCAGCCTAGCCACCGGCTCCGACGCGCGAGGCCCCACGGACGAATCCGCGGGGCCTCGTGGTGGACGACGCTCAGGCGTCGAGCCGCAGCAGCCAGCCGTGCTTGTCTTCGCGGCGGCCGTACTGGATGTCGGTCAGCTCCTCGCGGAGCGACAGCGCCAGCTCGCCGACGGGCTGTTCGTCGACGAAGTCCTTGCCCTTGAGCAGGCCGATTGGGGTGACGACGGCGGCGGTGCCGCACGCGAACACCTCGACGATGTCGCCGGATGCCACACCCTGGCGCCACTCGTCGAACGAGACGGCGCGACCTTCCACCTTGTGCCCTCGGTCCCTGGCGAGCTGCAGCATCGAGTCCCGGGTGATGCCCTCGAGGATCGAGTCGGATTGCGGGGTGACCAGCGTGCCGTCCTTGAAGACGAACACCACGTTCATGCCGCCGAGCTCCTCGACGTTGCGGTCCTGGTCGAGGAAGACGACCTGGTCGCACTCGTTCTCGTACGCCTCCGACTGCGGGAGCAGGCTGGCGGCGTAGTTGCCGCCGGTCTTCGCGGCCCCCGTGCCGCCCTTGCCGGCACGCGCGTAGTCCTCGCTGAGCCAGATCGACACCGGCTTCACGCCGCCCTTGAAGTAGGCGCCCGCAGGCGAGGCGATCACGTAGTAGCCCACCTTGTGCGCGGGACGGACACCGAGGAACGCCTCCTTCGCGAACATGAACGGCCGCAGGTACAGGCTCTGGTCCTGGCCGGACGGCACCCAGTCGCCGTCGACGGCGATGAGTTCGCGCAGCGACTGGATGAAGTACGACACCGGCAGCTCGGGCAGGGCCAGCCGGCGCGCCGAACGCTGCAGGCGACGGCCGTTCTGGTCGGGACGGAAGGTGTGGATCGAGCCGTCCGCGTGACGATACGCCTTGATGCCCTCGAAGATCTCCTGCCCGTAGTGCAGCACCGCCGCGGCGGGGTCCAGCGAGAGCGGCCCGTACGGCTGCACGCGCGGCCGGTGCCAGCCGCCGCCGACCGACCAGCAGATGTCGACCATGTGGTCGGTGAAGGCCGTGCCGAAGCCGGGATTCGTGAGAATCTCTTCGCGCTGCGCAGCCGATCGCGCCTGCAGGTTGCGGTTGACCGTGAACTCGAGCGGGGCGAGTCCAGTGTCGGGGTCGGAGTCGATGAGGGTCATGACGAGCCTGTACTTTCGTGCGGACGTGGTCCGCGGGTCGGTGGCGGCGCTTGCTCAGGGTCCAGGTTACGCCTGGAGTCGCCCGGCGATCGCGTCGCCGATCTGCGCCGTGGTGCGGGCGAGGGCACCCCGCTCGGCCAGATCCTCCTCGACGGCGGCGGTGACGCGCCGCGCCTCGCTCTGCTGCCCGAGGTGATCGAGCAGCAGCGCGACCGAGAGGATCGCGGCCGTGGGGTCGGCCTTCTGCTGTCCTGCGATGTCGGGCGCCGACCCGTGAACGGGCTCGAACATCGAGGGGAACGCGCCGCCGGGGTTGATGTTGCCCGAGGCGGCGAGGCCGATGCCACCTGTGACGGCGCCGGCCAGGTCGGTCAGGATGTCGCCGAAGAGGTTGTCGGTGACGATCACGTCGAATCGGCCGGGGTTCGTGACCAGGAAGATGGTGGCCGCGTCGACGTGCAGATAGTCTACGGCGACGTCGGGGTGCTCGAGCGCGACCTCGTCGACCAGGCGCTTCCAGATGCCGCCGGCGTGGACCAGCACGTTGGTCTTGTGCACCAGAGTCACCCGCTGCGAACGACGCTCGGCGAGATCGAACGCGTAGCGCACGACCCGTTCCACGCCGAAGGCCGTGTTGACCGACGTCTCGTTCGCGACCTCGTGCGGCGTGCCCATGCGGATCGACCCGCCGTTGCCGACGTACGGTCCTTCGGTGCCCTCGCGGACGACGACGAAGTCGATGTCGCCGGGATTCGTGAGCGGACTCTCGACACCCGGGTACAGCTTCGACGGACGCAGGTTGACGTAGTGGTCCAGCTCGAACCGCAGCTTCAGCAGCAGGCCGCGCTCGATGTTGGCGTCCTTCAGACGCGGGTCGCCGGGCGCTCCGCCGACCGCCCCGAGCAGGATGGCGTCATGCTGCCTGATGGACTCGAGGTCGGCATCCGTGAGGGTCTCCCCCGTGTCGAGGAACCGCGCGGCGCCGAGCGAGAAACGCGTCTTGTCGAAGCGGATGCCGCTGCCCGCGGTGGCGGCATCCAGCACCTTCTCCGCCTCGGCGACGACCTCGGGACCGATGCCGTCACCCGGGATGACGGCCAGCTTCACGACACGCGACATGGTGCTCCTACGACTTTTTGCGGGACCCTCCCAGGGTAGTGGCCGCGATGACGGCCGCCGCGACGACGAGCACCGCGCCGATGAGGGCCGTGACCGAAACCCCGGCGTCGAACGCGTGGGCGGCCGCCGCGTGGAGGGCGGCGCCGGCCGCTCCGCCGAGCTCGTCGGCCGCATGCACGG
>NZ_RRYE01000202.1 GCF_004010105.1 Microbacterium sp. CPCC 204701 | reverse complement strand
GCCGCCCGCGCGAGCGAGGTCGAGGTCGGCCTCGAGCCCCTTGCCCTCGCCGTCGATGATGCGGCGCTCGAGCCGCTGGCCGACGGGCAGCGCGGCGAGCTCGGCGGCGCGCTGGTCGCGCAGCGCCGCGGTGTCGACGCCGGCGAAGAGGTCGAGCATGCGGGCGAGCGGGTCGTACGTGACGTTGCCCTCGGCGTCGTACTCGCGGCGATCCCACACCAGGTCGAGCACCACCTTGCGCTGCTCGTCCGAGATCGACGCGAGCGGCACGATCTTCGCGGCATCCACGATCGCCGATGTCAGCCCCGCCTCGACCGCCTCGTGCAGGAAGGCCGAGTTCAGCACGCTGCGCGCGGCCGGGTTCAGGCCGAACGACACGTTCGAGACGCCGAGCGTCGTGTTGATGCCCGGGTACTTCGCGCTGATCTGGCGGATCGCCTCGATCGTCTCGATCGCGTCGCGGCGAGTCTCCTCCTGCCCGGTCGCGATCGGGAACGTCAGGCAGTCGACGATGATGTCTTCGACCCGCAGGCCCCACGTCCCGGTGAGCTCGTCGACGAGGCGCGAGGCGATGCGCACCTTGCCTTCGGTCGTGCGGGCTTGGCCGTGCTCGTCGATCGTCAGCGCGATGACGGCGGTGCCGTGCTCCTTGACGAGCGGCATGATGCGGCCGAATCGGGATGCCGGTCCGTCACCATCCTCGTAGTTCACGGAGTTCACGACCGGGCGCCCGCCGATGAGCTCGAGACCCGCCCGGATCACGGCGGGCTCGGTCGAGTCGATCACGAGCGGCAGCGTCGAGGCCGAGGCGAGGCGCGAGACCACCTCGCGGATGTCGGCGGCGCCGTCGCGGCCGACGTAGTCCACGCACACGTCGAGCAGGTGCGCCCCGACGCGGATCTGGTTGCGCGCGATCTCGACGCAGTCGTCCCACCGCTCTTCGAGCATCGCCTCGCGGAACGCCTTCGAGCCGTTCGCGTTGGTGCGTTCGCCGATCGCGAGGTACGAGGCATCCTGCTGGAACGGCACGTGCTGGTACAGCGACGCGACCCCGGGGTCGGGCTCGACGACCGGGGCCGGCATCCCGGCGATCCGCGAGCGTGAGCGTGAGGCCAGCGACGTCCAGCGCACGGGCTCGTCCCGCGGCAGGTCGTCACGAATCGCTCGTGAGACGACGGGAACGCTGCCCCCGTGCAGCCGCTCGACGACCGCGGCCAGGTGCTCGGGCGTCGTGCCGCAGCATCCGCCCACCAGCGCCAGCCCGAACTCGCGCACGAACTGCTCGTGCGCCGTCGCCAGCTCGGCCGGCGACAGCGGATAGTGCGCGCCGTCGGCGGTGAGCACGGGCAGTCCTGCGTTCGGCATGCACGCGATCGGCACCCCGGCGTGCTTCGACAGGTGCCGCAGGTGCTCGCTCATCTCGGTCGGGCCCGTGGCGCAGTTGAGCCCGATCGCGTCGACGCCGAGGGGTTCGAGAGCCGTGAGGGCGGCGCCGATCTCGGACCCCATGAGCATCGTGCCGGTCGTCTCGACCGTCACCTCCACGAAGACCGGCAGACGGATGCCGCGGCTCATGATCGCCTGCCGGCAGCCGTTGATCGCGGCCTTGGTCTGCAGCAGGTCCTGCGAGGTCTCGACGAGGAAGGCGTCGGCGCCGCCGTCGATGAGTCCCTCGGCCTGCAGCGCGAACGTCTGCTTGAGGTGGTCGTAGGTGGTGTGGCCGAGGCTCGGGAGCTTCGTGCCCGGGCCCATCGACCCGAGCACCCACCGCATCCGTCCGTCGGCGAGCGCCGCCGCTTCGACGCGCTCGCGCGCGATGCGCGCACCCGCCGCGGCGAGCTCGGCGATGCGGTCGTCGATGCCGTAGTCGCCGAGGTTCGACCAGTTCGCGCCGAACGTGTTCGTCTCGACGGCGTCGACGCCGACCTCGAGGTACGCGTCGTGGATCGCGCCCACGACGTCGGGCCGCGTGATGTTGAGGATCTCGTTGCACCCCTCGAGCCCGGCGAAGTCGTCCTCGATCGAGAGGTCGTGCCGCTGCAGCATCGTGCCCATCGCCCCGTCGGCGATGACGACACGCTCGTGGACCGCGTCGAGGAGCGCCTGTGCACGCTCGGACCGCGGCACGCCGTCGATGTCGAGGGCGAAGCGCGGGGCGGTGGTCACCCGCGCGAGTTTAGCCGCGGCATCCGCCCGCCCCGCCGTTCATGACCGACCGTGACCCTCGATGCCGCGAGCCCGGCCCTCCTCGCGCTTCGAGTGTCGCAACACGCGGGGCTCGTCAGGCCACGCGGCGTGTTGCGCCACCCGAAGCAACGCGACTCGCGAGCGGGCCGCGCTCCGGGGGCACGACACGCGGCATCCGTCGGGCGACGCGGCGTGTTGCGCCACCCGAACAGCCGGCGGCGGCGAGGCTCAGGCGTTCTTGGCGTCGCGCCAGCGCAACCAGCGGGCGACGCGGTCGTAGTCCCAGTCCGGGCCGTGGAAGGCGAGTGTGAACAAGCGCACGCCGGCCGTGTAAAGCTCGTCGGCGTGGTCTTCGCCGCGCTGGTGCAGCTCATTCGAGATGACGAGGTCGGACGTGTCGCGCTGCTCGCGCTCGGCCCACCGCTCGATCACGTCGAGCTTGTGGGGCAGCTCGTCAGGACGCACGAAGCTGTGCCAGATGTCGGCGTGACGCGCGACGAGCCGCAGGGTCTTCTGCTCCCCCTTGCCGCCGATCATGACGGGGATGTCACGGGTCGGGGCAGGGTTGAGCTTCCCCCACCGCGCCTCGATGCGCGCGAGGCCGGCGGCGAGGTCGTCAAGCCGCGAGCCGGCGGTTCCGAACTCGTAGCCGTACTCCTCGTAGTCGCGGGCGAACCATCCGGCGCCGGTCGCGAAGATGAACCGCCCCTGGCCGCCGCCCTTCGCCGAGATGTGATCGACGGTGCGGGCCATGTCGGCCTGCAGGTCGGGGTTGCGGTAGCTGTTGCAGTTGACGAGCGCCCCGAACTCGACGCGCTCGGTCTGCTCGGCCCACGCCGCGAGCATCGTCCACGACTCGAAGTGCAGGCCGTCGGGGTCGCCCGACAGCGGGAAGAAGTGGTCCCAGTTGAAGAGGATGTCGACGCCCATGTCTTCGAGGCGGCTGACGGCCTCGCGGAACGCGGAGTACGGGGCGTGCTGGGGCTGCAGCTGCACGCCGAGGCGCACGGGAGTATCGAGAAGAGGCATGATGGCTCTCAGCCTAGAGGCGGGCGGATGCCGTGGCTCCGAGCCGGCTGACTCGGAGCCCCGCAATGACGCGGCCGTCGATCGGTCCCGGGACGCAGCCCCGGAGCGGTCGGGCCTCAGCGGGTGCGGTAGGTCTTCAGGAACACGTCGACGATGTCCCACACGGCGATGCCGACGATCATGAAGCCGAACACGACGTGGAGGATGGCCGTGACGATCGAGCCGGGCCGGCTGCCGCCGGCGAGGACGGTCGGGAAGAACTCGGGGTTGATCAGCAGCCCCTGCGAGAGCAGCACGAGCGCCGGCACGGCGACGGCGAGCGCGATCACCGCGTTGACCACCGCGAGCGTCCATGTCCATCCGCGCCGGAGGTACACGGTCACCGCGAGCGCCGCCTCGAGTGCCATGAACACGAACAGGCCCGCGATCCACCACGGCCACAGCTCCGGGTTCAGGAACGGCAGGCCCGGCTGCGCCGGGACGAAGCCGATCACCTGGTCCCAGATCAGCGCGCCCACGGCGATCGCCAGGAACACCAGCGTGGCGACCATGTCGCCGAATCCGACGCCCTGAGGCCGCGGCTCGGGAAGCTGATCCACGTTCCACTCCATGATGGGTCTGCTCGTGCCGCGGTCCCAGCCGCGCTCCACCATCACGAAGATGAGCGTCGTCCAGAACGCCAGGTGCAGTGCCACGGTCATGAGCGTCACGATCGTGCCGCCGATGATCTCTCCGATGTCGGCCCCGGTCAGGGTGCGCGCGAGCGCGATGCCGAGCGCCGCCGTGGGCAGCACGATCCACAGCAGGAGCTTCAGCAGGCGCCACCACTCGAGGTAGTAGCGGGGGCCGATGAGGTACAGCGGTCGGTCGGTGTACTGTGCCGCGAGCTTCTCCGGGTCGCCGAGGTCGGTGAGCACCGCGCGCTCCGCGGCGTCGCGTGGTTCTCCCTGCTCGATCCGAGCCTCGACCTGGTCGTCGATCGAGGCACGGAGCTCGGTGGCGAGGTCGTCGCGCTGTTTCTCGGGAACGGTCCGCATCGCGGCGTCGACGTAGCGGTCGGCCAGCGTGGCCTTGGCGGTGGATGTGGTCTTGGCGGTCATGTCAGTCCTCCTTCGGAAGGGCGTCGATCGCCGTGGCGATCGCGCGGAAGTCGTCGGTGAGCGCGGCGGCGAGCCGCACGCCGGCGTCGCTGGTGCGGTAGAACTTCCGAGGCCGGGCCTCGTCGGTGTTCCACTCGCTCGTCAGGAACCCCTGCTTCTCGAGGCGCCGCAGCAGCGGGTACAGCGTGTTCGCATCGGTGGGAAAGCCGCGCTGTCCCAGCTCTTCGAGCAGCCCGTACCCGTAGCCCGGCTTCTCGAGCAGCCGCAGGCATGCCAGCACGATCGTGCCGCGCCGCAGTTCCTGCAGGTGCGTCTCGAGGATGTCCGTCTCACTCATGCGCCACACGTTACTGTGTGTCACACACTATAGTCAAGCACACATTGTTCTGTCGGAAGCCCGACGCTCGCCTTGTCGCAAACGGCGGGTGACGAGCGCACTCTGGCAGGCGAGCAGAAGTTCACGGGAAGAGGGCAGGATGGGGGCGTGAGCAACGACGCACGCCTTCCCCCGCTCGGCGGCATCCTCGAAACCGCACGCGTCGTCGCGCTGCCGCTCGCGACACGGTTCCGCGGCGTCGACGTGCGCGAGGCGGTGCTGTTCGAAGGACCCGAGGGCTGGACCGAGTTCTCGCCCTTCCTCGAATACGACGACACGGAAGCCTCGGTGTGGCTCGCCGCGGCCCTCGACTGGGGGTGGATGCCGCAGCCCGCAGCCCGCCGCGAGGCGATCGGCGTCAACGCCACGGTGCCGGCGCTGGCCGCGACCGACGTCCCCGCGGTGCTCGCACGGTTCGACGGCTGCCGCACCGCGAAGGTCAAGGTGGCCGAGGCGGGGCAGCGGCTCGGCGACGACGTCGACCGCGTGCGTGCGGTCCGCGACGAGATGGGACCGGAGGGCCGCATCCGCATCGACGCGAACGGAGCCTGGAACGTCGACGAGGCCGAGCGCGCGCTCCACGCCCTCGCCGAGTTCGACCTCGAGTACGCCGAGCAGCCGTGCGCGACCGTCGACGAGCTCGCCGAGCTCCGCCGCCGCGTGAAGTACATGGGCATCCCGATCGCCGCGGACGAGAGCGTGCGCAAGGCGACCGACCCGCTGGCGGTGGCGCGCGCCGGAGCCGCCGACCTGCTCGTGATCAAGGCCCAGCCGCTCGGGGGCGTGCGGCGCGCGCTCGGCATCGTCGCCGAGGCCGGGCTGCCGGCG
>NZ_RRYE01000201.1 GCF_004010105.1 Microbacterium sp. CPCC 204701 | reverse complement strand
GCCCCACGCCGGCGCGCGCGAGGGCCTCCTCTGCCGCGCCGACGTCGCCCGACGAAGCCTCCGCTCCCGACGGCGCGGAGGCGGGCCCCACGCGCCGCAGCGCCACGGCCGCGAACTTGAACTCCGGCTGCTGCGAGAACTCGTCGACGGCGTCGCTCGTGACCGCGTTGACGGTCAGGTATTCTCCGTGCTCGTCGTTCCAGTGGAACGGCGCGAAGACGTCTCCCGGGCGCACCCGGTCGGTGACGACCGCGGGCACGACGAAGCGTCCGCGGCGCGATGAGACCTCGACCTGGTCACCGGCGGCGATGCCGTGGATCTCGGCATCGATTGGATGCACCTCCACGAACGGGCCGGGGGTGAGCCTGTTGAGCTTCGCGACCCTGCCGGTCTTGGTCATCGTGTGCCACTGATGCTGCAGGCGACCGGTGTTGAGCACCCACGGGAAGTCGTCGTCGGGAAGCTCGGCGGGGTCCATGTGCGGCCGCGCCAGAAACTGCGCGCGCCGCGAGGGCGTCGCAAAGGCGAGCATCGGAGCGGTTCCGTCCGGCTCGACGTGGAGCGCCTGGCTGACCCCGTCGTTGAGATACCGGATCGGATGCCTTGTCGCGTCGTCGCCCGGAGGCGCGGGCCACTGCACCGGGGTCCGGCGAAGGCGCTCGTAGGTGACGCCGCGCATGTCCCACCCGGTCTGCGGGTTCCAGAAGCGGCGGATCTCGTCGAAGACCTCCTCGCTCGTGGCGAACCCGAAGCCGTCTTCGTAGCCCATCGCCTGCGCGATCTGGCAGATCGTGAGCCAGTCCGGCTGCGCGTCCCCCGGCGCCTGGACGACCTGCTGCACCAGCGTGAGCGTGCGGTCGCTGTTCACCGTGACGCCGTCGGATTCGACCCAGAGTGTCGCCGGCAGCAGGATGTCGGCGTAGGCGTTCGTCGCGGTCTCGGTGTAGACGTCCTGGGCGATCACGAGCTCGGCGGTCTCGAGCGCCTCGATGACCGTCTTGCGGTTCGCGACCGAGGCGACCGGGTTCGAGCAGATGATCCAGGCGGCCTTGATCTCGCCCGCCGCCATCCTCCGGTACATGTCGATGGTGCCCGAGCCCGCCTCGGTCCGGATGGCGCCGGGCTCCAGGCCCCACACCTCCTCGACGAATGCCCGGTCGGCGGCGCTGAAGACGGCGCGCTGCCCAGGGAGGCCGGGGCCCATGTAGCCCATCTCACGGCCGCCCATCGCGTTCGGCTGGCCCGTGAGCGAGAACGGTCCGCTGCCTGGACGGCAGATCGCGCCGGTCGCGAGATGCAGGTTGCAGATCGCGTTCGTGCTCCACGTGCCGTGGGTCGACTGGTTGAGGCCCATCGTCCACAGGGTCATCCACTCGCCCGCTTCGCCGATCCACTGCGCCGCCGTGCGGATGTCGTCCTCGTTCAGCCCGGTGATCTCGGCCACCCGGTCGGGTGGGTAGTCCGCGACGAACGCCGGCATCGCCTCCCACCCCTCGGTGTGGGCGGCGATGAACTCCTCATCGATGTCGCCCGCTTCGACGAGGAGGTGGAGGAGGCCGTTCAGCAGCGCCAGATCGGTGCCGGGCGCGATCTGCAGGAACAGGTCCGCGCGGTCGGCGGTCGCGGTGCGCCGCGGGTCGACCACGATGAGCCGCGCCCCCTGCTTCAGCCGGTCGGCCATGCGCAGGAAGAGGATCGGGTGGCAGTCGGCGGTGTTCGAGCCGATGACGAAGAACAGGTCCGCCCGGTCGAAGTCCTCGTACGAGCCGGGAGGGCCGTCCGCGCCGAGCGACTGCTTGTAGCCGGTGCCGGCCGACGCCATGCACAGCCGCGAGTTCGACTCGATGTGGATGCCGCGCAGAGAGCCCTTCACCAGCTTGTTCGCAAGGTACTGGGCCTCGAGGCTCATCTGCCCCGACACGTACACGGCCACGGCATCGGGGCCGTGCTCGTCGACGATCGCACGGAGCCGGCGTCCGGCATCCGTCACCGCCTGCGAGAGCGGCACCGGCACGGCCGTCTCGCCGCGCGCCGGCCGCATGTGCGCGGACGTCATGCGTCCCGGGGCCGCCATGAGCTCGGCGTGCGTCGCGCCCTTCGTGCACAGGCGCCCCGCATTGGTCGGGTGCGTCGCGTCACCCGCGACCTTCGAGATCCGCAGCGCGTGCCCCGGCTCGACGTGCGACGTGGTGACGGCGATGCCGCAGCCCACGCCGCAGTACGAGCACACCGTGCGAACCACGGACCCGACTTCGGCCATGCCTCCGAGGATCCCCCACGGAGGTTCCGGAGGCTTTCCCGCCGTGTTTCCCGCAGATCACATCTGCTGCACTCGCGTGGCGCGGCGGAAGTGAGAGCCGAGGCTCAGGGGGTGTCGTCGCCCTCGTCGGTCGCAGCCGGGGCGGCGTCATCATCGGCCGGGAGCTCCTCGAACAGCCCGGGCGGCGGGGTCACGACGACACGGCCGCCGGGGACGTCCACCTCGGGCACGATCGCCTTCACGAACGGCACGAGCACCTCGTCGGCGTCGCCGGTCGCGGGCTTGACGATGAGGAGGTCCTGTGCGGGGAGATGATCGACCCGCACCACGCGGCCCACCACCTCGCCGTCGCGGACGACGTCGAGCCCGACCAGCTGGTGGTCGAACCATGCGTCGTCCTCGGTCGGCGTGGACTGCGGGTCTTCGTCGATCCAGAGGATGGCGCGCACGAGGGCCTCGGCCGCCGTGCGGTCCTCGACGCCCTCGAAGAAGGCGACCGGGTGGCTGTTCATCCACCGGAACTCGCGGACAGTGAGGGGCTTGCCGTGCCACGGCGAGGACTCCGGCACCTGCAGCGTGAAAGTCGCGCCGGGGACGAACCGGCCCTCGGGGTCGTCGGTGTACAGCTCCAGCTTGAGAGCGCCCTTCAGGCCGTGCGCCTTCACCAAGCGGCCCACGCGCAGCTGCGTCTTGCCGGCCTTGCCCGGGGGCACGGGGGGCACTGCGGGCGTCTTGGGCCGGTCCGCAGCCTCCGGCTGCTCGGCCCTGTCTTCGCCTGCCATCTCAGTCGTCCGCGACGTCGACACGGACGCGGCGTCCGTCGGCGAGGGCGCTGATGAGAGTGCGCAGGGCTTTGGCCGTGCGCCCGCCGCGCCCGATCACGCGACCCCGGTCGTCGGGGTGGACGTGCACCTCGAGCACATCGCCGCGAGACGACGTGGACGAGTCGATGCGAACGTCGTCGGGGTGATCCACGATCCCCTTGACGACGTGCTCGAGCGCGGCGGCGAGCAACGGATTACTCTGCGGGCTCGGCGGCCTCGGCCGCGTCGGTCGCCTCGTCGGCCGGCGCCTCGACGGGCTCCTCGGCCTTCTTCTCGGCCTTGGGCTTGACGACGGACTTCTTGGCGGAGTCGACCTCGAAGGCGGCCCTCTCCTCCTTGACCTTGACGGTCGAGACGGCGTTGGGGTCGCCCTGGAACTTGCCCCAGTCGCCGGTCAGCTTGAGGAGGGCGAGCACCTGCTCGGTCGGCTGCGCGCCGACGCCCAGCCAGTACTGCGCACGCTCGGAGTCGACCTCGATGAACGAGGGCTCTTCGGTGGGGTGGTACTTGCCGATCTCCTCGATGACACGGCCGTCGCGCTTGGTGCGCGAGTCGGCCACGACGATGCGGTAGTAGGGCGCACGGATCTTGCCGAGGCGCTTGAGACGGATCTTGACAGCCACGATTCTCCTGAATGTGTGGGAAGCGAACGAACCTGACGTCCGGGAGGTGGGGTGCACGCCCGGCGGGAGCTCAGAGGAGGACCGAAGCGCTGGATAGAGGGTCGAGCGGCCGGTCCGACCCTTTATTCTGCCAGATGACGACGCCTGTCGCGAACCACGTCGGTCGCGGCATCCGCGTGTCAGACTGAGCGGATGACGGTGCCCTTCGCGACGTCCGCCCGTTCGTCGGTCGGCCTGGAGTGGGAGATCATGCTGGCGGACGGCGAGTCCGGCGATCTCCTCCCCCGTGCCCCCGAGGTTCTCGCGGCCCTCGAAGACGACTCGTCGCTGGAGCGGTACACCGTGACCGGCGAGCTGCTGACGAACACCGTCGAGGTCACCAGCGGCGTCGGAGACACGGTCGCCGCCGCCGTCGACGACATCGCCGACGCCATCACGGCCGTGCGCACGTTCACCGATCCGGCCGGCATCGATCTGCTGTGCGCCGGCAGCCACCCGTTCGCGCAGTGGTACCACCAGAGCGTCACCGACAAGACGCGTTACCACAAGCTCATCGAGCGCACGCAGTGGTGGGGACGCAACATGATGATCTGGGGCATCCACGTGCACGTCGGCGTCGAGGACGTCAACAAGGTCTTCCCGATCATCAACGCCCTCTCGGTGTACCTGCCGCATCTGCAGGCACTGTCGGCGTCGAGTCCGTACTGGGCGGGCGAGCGCACCGGCTATGCGTCCAATCGCGCCCTGGTGTTCCAGCAGCTGCCGACGGCCGGGCTCCCGTGGCCGCTCGACGACTGGGCGCAGTTCGAGGCCTATCTCGACGACATGGTGGGGACGGGCGTCATGGAGGACGCCACCGAAGTGCGATGGGACATCCGGCCCGCGCCGCGGTGGGGAACGATCGAGGTGCGCGCGTGCGACGGCATGTCGACCCTCCCCGAGCTCGCCGCCGTCGGGGCGCTCGTGCAAGTGCTCGTCGAGCACTTCTCGCGCCGTCTCGACGAGGGACTGCCGCTGCAGACCATCCAGCCGTGGTTCACGCGCGAGAACAAGTGGCGCGCGGCGCGCTACGGCCTCGACGCCCGCATCATCGTCGACAACCTGGGAACCCAGCGTCTCGTCGCCGAGCATTTGCGCGAAACGCTCGACGAGGTCGCCGACATCGCGGTCGAGCTCAAGTGCGCGCGGGAGCTCGCGGGCATCGACACGATCCTCACCCAGGGTGCGAGCTACGCCCGCCAGCTCGCAGTGGCCGATCACGCCGACGGAGACCTGCGCCAGGTCGTCCGGCACCTGGTCGGTGAGTTCCGCTCGGGCCCCACGCTGCGCGAGCACCTCGCCTCGACAACTCCCTGACTCCCGGGCGCGGCTCACCGTACCCGTCACGAGTTCACGTGATCTCACCGACGCAGGACGATCCACCGCAGAACGGCCTACGCCCGTGAAATCACCTGACCCGGTGACGCCAGGAATCCCGGATGCCGCAACCCGAGGCATCCGTCGCCGTCACGGCACGCACGACCTCACCACCCCCACCCGCCACGAGATCAGGGGATCTCACGGGCGCAGGACGATCCGCCGCGAAACGGCCTACCCCCGTGAAATCACCTGACCCGGTCGCAGAGAGGGCGCATCCGGCGACGAACGGCGGATTCAGAGCTCCCGGGGGCCCGATCAGCCGCGGCCGAGGAGCTTCTGGAGCTCGGCGAGGTCGGCCTCGCTCGGCTGACCCTTCGCGCCGGCACCGGCCCCCAGCCCGAAGCCCGAGCCCGCGGGTGCCTGCGCCTGCGCCGCGATGCCGGCGTTCTCGGCGGCGCGCTTGGCCGGGTTGCCCGAGCGCGAG
>NZ_RRYE01000200.1 GCF_004010105.1 Microbacterium sp. CPCC 204701 | reverse complement strand
CGCGGCCCCGCGACTCCGCGCGGGCCCACGGGCAGCGCCTCTTCGGGGTCGTTCGCGGAATCGCCGGCGACGGCGGATGCCTCGGCCGAGGCATCCGTCGCCGACCGCCCTGCAGGAAGCCACAGCGCGGCGATCGTCGCGACGAACAGCACCGCGGCCCCGGTCAGCACGGCGGGGCGGGCGGCGTCGACGTAGAGGTCGGGCAGCAGCTCGCCGCCCGCGCCGACGAAGATCGCCGTCATGACCGCGGTGCCCAGGGCTACGCCGAGCTCGCGGACCGTCGAGTTGACGCCCGACGCCTTCGCGTGGTCGACGAGCCCGAGGGTCGCGAGCAGCGCGGTCGCCGACGGCGCGAAGACCAACGCCATCCCGACGCCCGCCATGACGAACGGCGCGATGAGCACGGGGTAGTCGAGGTCGGCCGAGATCACCGTGCCGATCCAGGCGAGCGCGAGCGCCTGCAGCGCGAGGCCTGTGACCATCAGAATGCGGGTGCCGATACGCGGCGCGAGCATGCCGGCGATGGGCGCGACGAACATCGGCGCAAGCGTCCACGGCGTGGTCTGCACGGCCGCCTCGAGTGGCGTCGAGCCCTGCACGACCTGCAGGTACTGGATGAGGATGAACACGGCCCCGAACGTGCCGAAGCTGAACGCGAAGCCGACGATGTTCGTCACCGAGAACGAGCGGTCGCGGAAGAGCCGCAGCGGCACGAGCGGCGCCTTCGCGCGGGTCTGCCAGACGAAGAACGCGACGAGGAGGACCGCGGCCAGGGCGATCTCGCCGATCACGTCGAACGACCCCCAGCCGTCGTCGTTGCCGCGCACGATCGCGTGGACGAGAGCGAGCACGCCGCCTGCGGCGAGGACGGCGCCGGGCACGTCGATGCGCTCGCGGGCGCCGAAGTCGTTGCGCAGCACGATGAGGGCGAGCGGGATCGCGACGATCGCGACGGGCACGTTGATCCAGAAGATGGCCTGCCAGTTCCAGCCCTCCATGATCGCGCCTCCGACGAGCGGGCCGACGGCGACGCCGAGGCCGGAGATGCCGCCCCAGATGCCGATGGCCAGCGCGCGGCGCCCGCGCGGCACGGCACCGCTCAAGAGGGCGAGGGACAGCGGCATGACCGCGGCGGCGCCGAGTCCCTGCAGGGCGCGGGCCGCGATGAGCTGGCCGGGATCGGTGCTGAGCGCGGCGAAGACCGAGCCGATGCCGAACACGGCGATGCCGATGGCGAAGACGGTGCGACGGCCGAACCGGTCGCCGAGGGCCGAGGCGATGAGGATGGCGCCGGCGAAGGCGAGGGTGTAGGCGTTGACGAACCACTGCAGCTCTTCGACGCTGGCACCCATGTCGCGGTGGAGGACGGGCAGCGCGTTCGTCATGACGAGGTTGTCGAGGGTGGCCATGAACATCGGGAGGGACGCCGCCGCCAGCACGATGGCGAACGGACGGGTGCGACGAGCGGATGAGGCGAGGGGCGTTTCGGTCATTCCATGACTCCGGTTGTTATTCGATGATTACTCTCACGAGGAATGTAGTAATCAACTGATTACAAAGTCAAGTCATCGGCTGATAACCTTCGAGCATGACTTCCGCGCGGCATCACGGCGACGACGCCGTCGCACTCGACGAGACGACCCCCGGGAGGCGGCTGTCGTCGGATGAACGCCGCAGGCAGATCCTCGTCGCCGCGATGGCCGTGTTCGGCACGCGCGGATACGAGGGCGCGACGACCGACGAAGTCGCCCGCGCGGCCGGGGTCAGCCAGCCCTATGTCGTGCGGCTGTTCGGCTCGAAGGAGAATCTGTTCCTCGCGGCGCTCGACGACGCTCTGTCGCGTCTGCTCGCCGCGTTCCGCGCCGCGCTCCGGGCCGACGATCCCGAGGGCGACCGAGCGAAGGGTCTCACGCCGCAGAAGGCTGCGGGCAAGCGGATCGGTCACGCCTATGTCGATCTCATCGAGGTGCGTGGGCTGCACCAGACGCTCGCGCACGCGTACTTGCTCGGCAGCACCCCCGTGATCGGCGCCGCTGCGCGACGCGGCTTCGCGCAGGTGTGGCGCTTCTTCCGGGATGAGGTCGGTCTGGACGCCGACGAGGCGCGCGCGTTCATGGCCGAGGGCATGCTCATCAGCACGATGATCGGCCTCCGCATCGTCGACGACTACGGGTCGGATCCCCAGATCACCGAGCTCTTCCGCTCGTGCTTCCCGACCGAGCTGCCCCACGTGCTCGGCGTGCTCCCTCGGGGCGGCGACCGTTGGTAGCGTCGCTCGGCGGCATCCGACGACCTCATGGATGGCTGTCGGCGAGCGCACATGTCCTGTGCGCACGACGTGTGATCTCGACGGGATGACGTGGACGACGGATGCCGCGCCGTGGCCGGCGCTTGAGCGGCGGCGTATCCTCGGACGCATGTGCCGGAACATCCACACGCTTCACAACTTCGAGCCCGCCGCGACCTCCGACGAGGTCCACGCCGCCGCGCTCCAGTACGTGCGCAAGATCGCGGGCACCACGAAGCCGTCGAAGGCGAACCAGGACGCGTTCGACCGCGCCGTGCACGAGATCGCGCATGCGACGCAGCACCTGCTCGACGACCTCGTCGCCGTGTCTCCGCCGAAGAACCGGGAGGAAGAGGCGGCCAAGGCGCGCGAGCGCGCGATCCGGTCGGGCCGCTACGCCGCGCCCGCCGCTTGACCGTACCCAGCCCCGGTCTCGGTCGCCCCGCGGGGGGCGCTCTGGCGCCCGGAGACGAACGCCTCGAGCTTCGTGGGCGCGTCCGAGGCGTCTCGTCTCGCTTCGCTCGCTCGACGACCGGGCGTGCGGTAGTCTGGTCGGCTCCCCATTCGGCGAAGGATGCCGCGCGGAGCAGACAGGACACACCGTGGGGTACATCGACATCGCCGCCGTCTCGTACGCGCTGCCGGACGGCCGGCCCCTGCTGGACGAGGTCACGTTCCGCGTCGGGGAGGGCTCGACCACTGCGCTCATCGGCCAGAACGGCGCCGGCAAGACCACGCTGCTGCGCATCGTCCGGCATGAGCTCGCGCCGCATTCCGGGGTCGTCTCGATCGACGGCGGGCTGGGCGTCATGGACCAGTTCGTCGGCCACGGCGAGGCCGGCCAGACCGTGCACGACCTCCTGATCTCGGTCGCGCCCGACCGGGTGCGTCGCGCGGCGCGCGAGCTCGAGGACTCCGAGGCGGCGATCATCGAGCGCGACGACCTCGACACGCAGATGCGATACGCCGCCGCGCTCGCCGACTACGCCGAGGCCGGCGGCTACGAGTACGAGACCGTGTGGGACACCTGCACCACGGCGGCGCTCGGCATCCCCTTTGCGCGTGCGCGGTTCCGCGAGCTGACGACCCTGTCGGGCGGCGAGCAGAAGCGCCTCGCGCTCGAGGCGCTGCTGCGCGGACCCGACCAGGTGCTGCTGCTGGACGAGCCCGACAACTACCTCGACGTGCCCGGCAAGCGCTGGCTCGAGGAGCGCCTGCGTGAGACGCCCAAGACGGTGCTGCTGGTGTCGCACGACCGTGAGCTGCTGGCGCGCGCGGCCGACCGCATCGCGACCCTGGAGGTGGGCGTCGCGGGCAGCACGGCGTGGGTGCACGGAGGCGGCTTCGGCACGTATCACCGCGCACGCGACGAACGGATGCTGCGCCTTGACGAGCTGCGCCGGCGCTGGGACGAGCAGCACGCCAAGCTCAAGGCGCTCGTGGCCGATCTGAAGGTCAAGGCAGCCGCCAACGACGGGTTCGCATCGCGCTACCGCGCCGCGCAGACTCGCCTGCGGATGTTCGAGGATGCCGGTCCGCCGCTCGAGCGGCCGAAGGAGCAGGACCTCGACGTACGGCTGCGCGGCGCCCGAACGGGCCGCCGTGCGGTGGTCGCCGAGAGGCTGGAACTCACCGGGCTCATGAAGCCGTTCGATCTCGAGGTGTGGTTCGGCGACCGGGTGGCGGTTCTCGGCTCGAACGGCTCGGGCAAGTCGCACTTCCTGCGGCTGCTCGCGCGCGGCGGCACCGACCCGGACGGGCGTCTCGGACACCTCACGACCACGGGCTCGGGCCTCGAACCCGTCGCCCACACGGGCCGCGCTGTGCTCGGCGCGCGCGTGGTGCCGGGGTGGTTCGCCCAGACCCACCGGCATCCCGAGTTCACCGGACGCACGCTGCTGGACATCCTGCACCGCGGCGAAGACGCACGCGCCGGAATGCCGAGGGATGCCGCGAGCTCCGCCCTCGACCGCTACGGGCTCGTCGCGCAGGCCGAGCAGACCTTCGACAGCCTGTCGGGCGGTCAGCAGGCGCGGTTCCAGATCCTGCTGCTGGAGCTGTCGGGGGCGACGCTGCTGCTGCTCGACGAGCCGACCGACAACCTCGACCTCGTCTCGGCAGAGGCCCTGCAGGACGCGCTCGCCCGCTTCGAGGGCACCGTGCTCGCCGTCACCCACGATCGCTGGCTCGCGAAGTCGTTCGACCGCTTCCTCGTCTTCGGGTCGGATGGACGCGTGTTCGAGTCGGACGAACCGGTGTGGGACGAGGCCCGCGTCGCGCGAGCGCGCTGACGGCCGACGGATGCCTTGGCCCGAGGTTCTGAGCCGAGGCATCCGTCACCAGCCCGCCGCGCCCGCGGCTCGCGGCCCGCGCACGACCTCGGATCCGCAGTTGCGGAGATCGTCGTGGACACGCCGGTCAGCGGCATCCGTCACCGGGGTGTCGTCTCACCGGTCCGCACCTGCGGATCCGATTCTGTGCGGACGACGGCCCGGTGGGCGGTGGAACAGTGGCTCGGGCGCCGAGAATCCCGCCGGGTAGGCTGGGGACGTGAGCATGGACATCGAACTCGGCCGCGCGAAGCGCGCACGCCGCGCGTACACGTTCGACGACATCGCGGTCGTGCCGTCGCGGCGCACGCGCAACCCCGAGGACGTCTCCACCGCCTGGACGATCGACGCGTTCAGCTTCGACGTCCCTGTGCTGGGCGCCCCGATGGACTCGGTCGTCAGCCCGCGGACCGCGATCATGCTCGGCCAGCTCGGCGGGCTCGGCGTGCTCGACCTCGAGGGCCTGTGGACCAGGTACGACGACCCCGAGCCGCTCCTCGCCGAGATCTCGGGGCTCGACAAGACCGCGGCGACCCGTCGCATGCAGGAGCTGTACTCCGAGCCGATCAAGCCCGAGCTGGTGCGCGAGCGCCTCGCCGAGATCCGCGGCGCCGGCGTCACCGTCGCCGGCGCCCTCACCCCGCAGCGTACCCAGGAGCTGTACGAGACCGTCGTCGCAGCGGGCGTCGACCTGTTCGTGATCCGCGGCACCACGGTGTCGGCCGAGCACGTGTCGAGCGTCGACCAGCCCCTCAACCTCAAGAAGTTCATCTACGACCTCGACGTGCCGGTGATCGTGGGCGGTGCGGCGACCTACACCGCGGCTTTGCACCTCATGCGCACGGGTGCCGCAGGCGTGCTCGTGGGCTTCGGCGGCGGCGCCGCCTCGACCACGCGCGCGACGCTGGGCCTGCACGCGCCCATGGCCACGGCGGTCGCCGACGTCGCCGGTGCGCG
>NZ_RRYE01000020.1 GCF_004010105.1 Microbacterium sp. CPCC 204701 | reverse complement strand
GACGGACTGCCGCGCCTGGGCGAGCTGCTCGGGCCCGCCGTCGTCGACCCCGCGCCGCCGGTCGCCCTGGACGATCCTGAGCTGGAGCGCGCCGCGGCATCCGTCGCCCGCATCTCGGGCACCGCCTACGCATGCGGGCGCGGCTCGACCGGCAGCGGATTCGTCATCGCGCCGGACCGCGTCGTGACCAACGCGCATGTCGTGGCCGGGGTCGACAGGCCGCTGGTCGAGCTTCCCGGCGTGGCCGCGCGCGAGGGGCGCATCGTGTACTTCGACCCGATCGACGATCTCGCCGTGATCGCCGTCGACGACCTGGGCGCCGCGCCTCTGCCGTTCACCTCCACTCTTGCCGCGGGTGCCGCCGCCGCGGTCCAGGGCTACCCGCACGGCGGGCCGTTCACGATGGTGACGGCCGGCGTGCAGTCGACCGGCACCGCGACGGTGCCCGACATCTACGGCGACTCGTGGAACCCCCGCGAGATCTACTCGCTCCAGGCGGAGGTGCGTCCCGGCAACTCGGGCGGTCCGCTGCTGACGGCGGACGGCGCTGTCGCCGGCGTCGTGTTCGCGCGGGCCGAGCACAACGCGACCGTCGGCTACGCGATGACGATGGCCGAGCTCACGCCGGTCGCCGCGCAGGCGCCGTCGCTGGGGGATCAGGTGTCGTCGGGTCGCTGCGTGGGATGACGGCCCGACCGGTATGCTTGCTGCCGCAAGTCAATACCGGCCAACGACCCGGGCGGGAGAGCCTCGGCAGAGACATCGCCGAGCACCGAAGGAGCAAGCCTCCCCGCCAATCTCTCAGGTACGCGTACCGTTCGGGTGTGGCCGACTCTGGAGAGTGATGCTCGCGCATCCGCCGAAGGAGAAAGCCGAGGCATCCGTCCCGGTGAAACTCTCAGGCTCATGACAGAGGGGGAGTTCACAGGCGCCGTCCGGCGTCTGCCCGCCCGCGACCGGGAGAACTCGTGCCAGACCAGAGCTTGTCGGAGCCCCGCACCACGGTGCTCCATGACCGCCACGCCGCGCTCGGCGCCTCGTTCACCGACTTCGGCGGCTGGCTGATGCCCGTCCGCTACAGCTCAGACCTCGCCGAGCACCACGCGGTGCGCACCGCGGCGGGCCTGTTCGACATCTCGCACATGGCGGAGTTCCTCGTGACCGGCGCGGATGCCGCGGCCTTCCTCGACTACGCCCTCGCGGGTCGCCTGTCGACGATGCGACAGGGCAAGGCGAAGTACTCCCTGGTCCTTGCGGAGTCGGGGGGCATCGTCGACGACGTCATCGTGTACCGGATCGCCGACGATCGCTTTCTGGTGATCGCGAACGCCGGAAACCGGGATGCCGTCGCCACGGCGCTCGCTGATCGTGTCTCCGGCTTCCACAGCCCGCGGTCGCTCGACGAGGTGCCGCCGGGTGACTTCGCGTTCGTGGCGGGAATGCCGCGGGCCACGGTGGAGGATGTGACCGACCACTTCGCGCTGATCGCCGTGCAGGGTCCGGTGTCGCGAGCCGTCATCGAGTCGACGACGTCCATCGCCGACGTCCAGCCGGCGCTCGCCGACCTCGGCTACTACGCGTGGGCGTCGGCGTCGTTCGACGGCGAGACGCTGCTCATCGCGCGAACCGGGTACACCGGCGAGGACGGGTTCGAGCTCCTGGTTCCCGACCGGGCCGCCGGCGCGCTGTGGGATGCGCTGCTCGCGGCCGGTCAGCCGCACGGGCTGGCGCCCGCCGGACTCGCCGCACGCGACACCCTGCGCCTCGAAGCGGGCATGCCGCTCTACGGCCACGAGCTGTCGCTCGACATCGTGCCCGACCAGGCCGGGCTCGCCCGGGTCGTGGCCGCCGACAAAGACGAGTTCGTCGGCAAGGCAGGGCTCGCCGCGGTCGTCGCCTCCGACGCTCCCGTGCTCGTCGGGCTGGTGAGCGAGGGCAAGCGGGCCGGACGCGCCGGCTACGCCGTGTTCGCCGACGCGGATGCCGCCACTGCGATCGGAGAGATCACCAGCGGCGCGCTCAGCCCGACGCTGGGGCATCCCATCGCCATGGCGTTCGTCTCGCCCACCGCGAGCGAAGCGGGCACCACCCTCTTCATCGACGTCCGCGGGACCCGCATCCCCGCCACCGTGACCGACCTGCCCTTCTACCGGAGGAACTCATGACCGATCTCGCCAGCCTCAAGTACACCGCCGAGCACGAATGGGTCGCCCTCGACGGCGACGTCGCCACCGTCGGCATCACCGACTACGCCGCGGAGAAGCTCGGCGACGTCGTCTTCGTCGAGCTCCCGTCCGCCGGGGCCGAGGTGACGGCGGCGACCGTGGTCGGCGAGATCGAGTCGACGAAGTCCGTCGGCGAGCTCTACGCTCCGCTCACGGGCGAGGTCGTCGAGGTCAACGACGCCGTTGTCGACGACCCGTCGCTGGTGAACTCCGACCCCTTCGGCGACGGCTGGCTCGTGAAGCTGCGCGTCGACGCATCGGCCGTCGCAGACCTGCTCGACCACGACGCATACGTCGCGCTCACGGGCGGCGCCTGATGACGGGGGGTTTCGCCGAGCGCCACATCGGAACGGATGCCGCGGCACAGCGCACGATGCTGGACGCTCTGGGCTACGACTCCGTCGACGCGCTCGTGCGCGCAGCGGTCCCGGCATCCATCCAGTCCCCGCCGAGGCCGACCACCGACATCCCGCCGTCGGCCACCGAGGCGGAGGCACTCGCCGAGCTGCGCGCGCTAGCCTCGCAGAACCGCGCCGCACGGCCGATGATCGGCCTCGGCTACTACGACACGCTGACGCCGTCGGTGATCGCCCGCAACGTGCTCGAGAACCCGTCGTGGTACACCGCGTACACGCCGTACCAGCCCGAGATCTCGCAGGGGCGCCTCGAGGCGCTCATCAACTTCCAGACGATGGTGACCGACCTCACCGGCCTCGCCACCGCGAACGCGTCGATGCTCGACGAGGCGACGGCGGTCGTCGAGGGGATGCTGGTGGCACGCCGCGCGTCGAAGGCGGCGTCGAACGTGTTCGTGGTCGACGCCGACGCGCTGCCGCAGACCAAGGCGCTGCTCAGGCACCGCGCGGCCGCCGTCGGCATCGAGCTGGCCGAGCTCGATCTCGCGCACGGCGCGACGCTGCCCGACGGGCTGTTCGGCGCGTTCGTCCAGTACCCGGGCGCGTCTGGACGAGTGTGGGATCCCTCCGATGTCGTCGACGCCGCTCATCTCGCGGGCGGACTCGTCGTCGTCGCCGCCGACCTCCTGGCGCTCACCCTGCTGCGCTCGCCCGGGTCGCTCGGCGCCGACGTCGCGGTGGGCACGACCCAGCGCTTCGGCGTGCCGCTGGGCTTCGGCGGTCCGCACGCCGGCTACATGGCCGTACGCCAGGGTCTCGAGCGGCAGCTGCCGGGGCGCCTCGTCGGGGTGTCGCAGGACGCCGCCGGCCACGCGGCCTACCGGCTCGCGCTGCAGACCCGCGAGCAGCACATCCGCCGCGAGAAGGCGACGTCCAACATCTGCACGTCACAGGTGCTCCTGGCCGTCATGGCGTCGATGTACGCGGTCTACCACGGTCCCGAGGGCCTCCGCGCGATCGCGACCGGCGCCGCACGGAAGGCCGAGGCGCTCGCCGCGCGGCTGCGCGCGTACGGGCTGTCGCTCGCCTCGGATTCGTTCTTCGACACGATCCGGGTGACCACGCCCGGTCCCTCCCAGCGCGTGATCGAGCGCGCGCGCTCGCTCGGCTACCAGCTGTTCCAGGTCGATGAGGCGACCGTCGGCGTGGCAGTCGACGAGACGACGACCGCCGAAGACCTCGCGGCCGTGGCATGGGCGTTCGGGCTGCCCGAGGGGGAGTTCCTCGGCGCCGGCGAGCAGGGCGAGCGCGTCATGCCCTTCGCGGATGCCGAGCCGCTCGCAGGCGTTCCCTCGGCGCTGCTGCGGGTCGAAGAATACCTCACGCACCCCGTCTTCAACACGCACCGGTCCGAGACCGCGATGATGCGCTACCTCAAGCAGCTCGCCGACCGCGACTACGCCCTCGATCGCGGCATGATCCCGCTCGGCTCATGCACGATGAAGCTCAACGCCGCGACCGAGATGGCTGCGGTGTCGTGGCCGGAGTTCTCGCGTGTGCACCCGTTCGCGCCCGAGGACGACGTGCGCGGCTACCTCGCGATGATCGAGCAGCTCGAGGTGTGGCTCGCCGAGGTCACCGGGTACGACGCGGTGTCGCTGCAGCCGAACGCCGGCTCGCAGGGGGAGCTCGCGGGCCTCATGGCGATCCGCGGCTACCACCGGGCGAACGGCGACGAGGGCCGCACGGTGTGCCTCATCCCGTCGTCGGCCCACGGCACGAATGCGGCCTCCGCGGTCCTCGCGGGAATGAAGGTGGTCGTCGTCGCGTGCGACGATCGCGGCAACGTCGACCTCGACGACCTGCGCGCCAAGATCGCGGCGCACGCGGAATCGCTGTCGGCGCTGATGATCACGTACCCCTCGACACACGGCGTGTACGAGCACGACGTGCTCGAGATCACGCAGGCCGTCCACGACGCGGGTGGCCAGGTGTACGTGGACGGCGCGAACCTCAACGCGCTCCTCGGGTTCGCGCGGTTCGGCGACCTCGGCGGCGACGTCTCGCACCTGAACCTGCACAAGACGTTCGCGATCCCGCACGGCGGCGGCGGACCGGGCGTGGGGCCGGTCGCGGCGAAGGCGCATCTCGTGCCCCATCTGCCGTCGCACCCGTTCTCGCAGCGCGCCGACCACGCCGGGGGAGTCTTCGACGGTGGGCCCATCTCGGCCGCGCCGCAGGGCTCGGCCGGAGTCCTGCCGATCTCGTGGGCATACGTGCGCATGATGGGCGCCGAGGGCCTGCGTGATGCGACCGCGGCCGCCGTGCTGTCCGCGAACTACATCGCGTTCCGCCTGCGCGACCACTACCCGGTGCTCTACACGGGCGAGGACGGCCTCGTCGCGCACGAGTGCATCCTCGATCTGCGGCCGCTGCGCGAGGCCACCGGCATCTCGGTCGACGACGTCGCCAAGCGCCTGATCGACTACGGCTTCCACGCACCGACGATGTCGTTCCCGGTGGCGGGCACGCTCATGGTCGAGCCGACGGAGTCCGAGGACCTCACCGAGATCGAGCGCTTCATCGAGGCGATGATCGCGATCAAGGCGGAGGCCGAGCGCGTCGCGGCCGGGGAGTGGCCGGCAGCCGACAACCCGCTCGCGAACGCCCCGCACACCGCCCAGGCCGTGGTCGCGGGCGAGTGGGCGCATCCGTACTCGCGCGAGGTCGCGGTGTATCCGGTGCCCTCCCTGGTGCGCACGAAGTACTGGCCGCCGGTCCGCCGCATCGACCAGGCCTACGGCGACCGCAACCTGGTGTGCGCGTGCCCGCCGATCGAGGCCTTCGCCTGACCGGCCCGCTCTGCCTCCGACCGCGAAAGTGCAGCTGACGGACGAGAGGTAGGTCGGTTCCCTACTCCTCGGCTGACAGCTGCTCTCTCGCCGATTCGGAGTGGGCGGCCAGGCGGTGCGGGGCCCGTGCGGAGAGGTTCCGCCTCACGGAGTGGAGCGGAGCCGGCTGTTCCGGGGCGATGGGGCGCAGCCCGGCTCCGAGGAGGATGTGCTGAAGGGGCGTGACCGATGTGGCGTCATCCCAACCCCAGTGCACGACCGCGGTCACATCCGCACGCCTGCGCAGACGGCGGTCACGGAGATGCTGGCGCCGGAGGACCGACGCTGCGTCGCCGAATCGACCGTCGTACTTCAGGTCGCCGTCCGCCTCACCGACGATCCCGAGCGAGCGCCAGAGTGCATCACCCCGATCCTCGGTGCCCGACTCCGACCGGAACACGACCTGCAGTTCGGGAGCGGGGAACCCGAGCCATTCGATGACGCAGAGGCCGACGGACTCGAGCGCCGTCTCCGCGCGAGCCGTGCTGCGAGTGAGTGCCCAGCGTGCGATGTTCCGACCCCGGCTGCTCGTTCGTGCCTCGTTGCCTGCGGCGAGGACGTCCCGGGTGAGCAGGGGATCGATGCGCAGCGCGGCGTCCGCGGCCGATCGACCGATCGCCGGATGGCGATGGCGCGCGAGGTCGATCGCGGTGTCCGCAGGAGAGGTGAGTGCGATTCCGCTCGATTCGATGATCGTCCTGTCATGACCGGCCCGGTGCGACCGAACGCCGGCGTCCAGGCGCGCCGTGCCCGACGTCTCGACGAGGACGTGGACGACGACCGGGTCTCCGAAGATCGGCATGCCGAGCAGTGCCGCTGCCGACTCGCAGCAGAACACCGCCCCCGGCAGCACGAGGGCCACGGCGTGGACCCGCGCCAGGTATCGATCCCATGGTGTGAGCGCCTTCCACAGCCGAGTGGACGCATAGACCCCATGGCGGACCTTCACGAGCACGCCTTTCGCGACTCCCCGTTCGGGATGTGGCGTATCCGTCCAACACATGAGTGGAATCGGACTCCGCCTGACAGTTGCGGACACGGCGATGAGCGGCATCCGTCCACCCTTCCGGTACGCCGTGCCGCCGATTCCCTCGGCCGCTCGATCTGTGGACCGCATCGCACCAGCACGCAGCTGTGGAGGAGTCCTGGCGTCAGACGCCGAGAGTGCGCCTGGCGGACGAGGGATAGTTGCGTTCCCTGCCTCTCGTCCGTCAGGTGCACTCTCGCGGTCGGCTGAAGCAGGGGGGCGGGTGGGTGCCTCAGTCCGGGGAGGTGGGCGTGGGGGTCGGCGACGGGGAAGGCGTGGGGAGCGGAGCGAAGACCTCCGGCCACAGCGCGGCCGCGAGCGGATAGCCCACGAACGCCACGACGTCCAGCAGCGTGTGCGCGATGACGAGTGGCATCACTCTTCCCCAGCGCTGGTAGCACCAGCCGAACACGACGCCCATCGCGACGTTGCCGACGATCGCGCCGAAGCCCTGGTACGCGTGGTACGCCCCGCGCAGCGCGGCGGTCGAGAGGATGACGGTCCACGTCCCCCAGCCGAGTCGCCGCAGCCGGTCGAACAGGTAGCCGATGAAGACGACCTCCTCGGTCAGCCCCGCCCGCAGCGCCGAGAGCACGAGGAGCGGCACCGTCCACCACGCGGCGTCGAGCGGCGATGCGACGACGGTGACCGTGACGCCCATCGCACGGCCGGCGGCGTAGAGCGCGAGGCCCGGGACGCCGATGATGGCGGCGAGCAGGATGCCGCGCCCGAGGTCGCCGCCGAAGCGGGAGAAGTCGAGTCCGATGCGACGGAACGCGCTGATGCCGGGCTCCCACAGCAGGTAGAGGACGAGAGCCACCAAGGAGAGGGCGAAGAAGACTGAGAGCAGCTGGTAGACGACATCCCACAGGGCCTGCGCATCGCGCGGCGGATTCACCTGCGTCTGCTGCGACCCCAACGGCACCGGTGCCAAGAGCCTGCGCACCAGCGACAGCACCGAATAGAGCGCGGACTGGCCGACCGAGACTGCCAGGACGATCCAGATCTCCCACGTGACGCGCCGCCTGCCACTGCGGTCGAGCGGCGGGACGATCGTGGGAACCCTCCGATCCGCGCGGGCGTCAGACACGGTCATCTTGTCAGATTGTCACACTTCGCTTCCCTTGAGTTAAGGCTCTGTAACGTTTTCTCGGATCGTTTTGACCATCTCACACCCGGTGCTTAGGGTTTTCCCATCCGCGCCCCCGTTCGGCCTTGGCCCGACGTGTGCGCACAACCCTGCACAGGAGGAACAGTGAGAATGAAGCGCATCTCGGCCGCGGTGGCGCTCACCGCGGCTGGCGCACTGGTGATCTCGGGTTGCGCCGCCGGTGGCGGCGACGACACGGGCGACGACTCGGGCCTTGTCGAAGGCTCGTCGATCACCGCAGCGTGGAACCAGGCGTTCTATTCGATGAACGGCAACACGTCGTTCGGCAACGCGACGGCCAACAACAACATCAACTACTTGGTGCTGGACGGCTTCAACTACTACAACAACACTCCCGAGCTGGTGGAGAACGAGTCGTTCGGCTCCTACGAGCTGGTCAGTGAAGACCCGCTGACGGTCACGTACACCATCAACGAGGGCATGAAGTGGTCGGACGGCACCGCGATCGACGCCGCCGACATGATGCTCTACTGGGCTGCCGAGTCACGTGCACTGGACACCCCCGACTTCGACCCCGACGAGTTCACCGACCCCGACACGGGTGAGTTCACCGACGCGTTCCCGACCGATGTCGTCTACTTCGACTCGGGCGCCACACCCACGTCTGGCCTCGGTCTCGTGACCCAGACGCCGGAGATCGGCGAGGACGGCCGCTCGGTCACCATCACGTACGACCAGCCGTTCGTCGACTGGGAGCTCACCTTCGTCACCATGGGCGAGATGCTCCCCGCGCATATCGTCGCCAAGAAAGCCCTTGGCATCGAGGACGGCGACGAGGCCAAGCAGGCTCTTCTCGACGCCATCGAGAACGACGACGCCGCCGCGCTCGCGCCGATCTCGCAGTTCTGGAACTCGGGCTTCAACTTCACGTCGATGCCCGACGACCCCGACCTCGTGGTCGCCAGCGGTCCGTACATGATCAGCGACTACGAAGCCGACCAGTTCGTGACCCTCACGGCGAACCCCGAGTACGCCGGCGACAACAGCGCCAACATCGAAGAGATCACGATCCGCTTCATCCCCGACCCGCTCGCTGCGGTGCAGGCGCTGGAGAACGGCGAGGTCGACATCATCCAGCCGCAGGCGACCGCCGACATCACCACGGCGCTCGAGGGCATCGACGGGATCACCGTCGACACCAGCCTCGGCGGCACCTACGAGCACGTCGACCTGCAGTTCGATCAGGGCAAGAACCCCGAGAACATCTTCTCGAACCCGCTCGTCCGCGAGGCGTTCATGAAGGTGATCCCGCGTCAGGAGATCGTCGACACGCTGATCAAGCCGATCATCGGCGACGACGCCATCCTCCGCGACTCGCAGCTGTTCGTGCCGGGCGCCGAGGGATACGACGAGGCGGCCGAGAGCAACACCTCAGCCGACTACGCCGAGGTCGACATCGAGGGCGCCAAGGCGCTGCTGGCCGAGTCGGGCATCACCGACACCTCGGTCTGCATCCTGTACGCGTCGAACAACCCGCGCCGCGTCAACGAGTTCGCGCTCATCCAGGCGTCGGCTGCTGAGGCCGGCTTCAACGTCACCGACTGCGGCTCGGAAGAGTGGGGCGGCCTGCTCGGCACGCCCGGCGCCTACGACGCCTCGCTGTTCGGCTGGCAGTCGACGAGCCTCGGCGTGACCAACTCGCTGCCGACGTTCGAGACCGGTGGTATCAACAACCTCAACTTCTACTCGAGCCCCGAGGTCGACGAGATCATCTCGCAGCTGAACGTCGAGTTCGACGAGCAGAAGAAGATCGACCTCCAGGTCGAGATGGACCGACTGCTGTGGGAGGACTTCTACGGCGTCACCATCTTCCAGTTCCCCGAGGTCACCGCCATCAGCGACCGCGTGACGAACGTCGACTCGTCGATCATCGCTCCCACCGTGTTCTGGAACGCGTGGGACTGGGAGGTCACCGACGCCGGCACTGAGGAGTAACAAGCCGACACGGTTCACGCCGAGCTGACGCTCGGCTCAGGACCGAGGTGGGGTGCAGGTCCCCGAGGGGGCCTGCACCCCACCGCGTTAGACTCCTCTCAGCGGTGGAGCACGGGTCCGGCCGTCTCGCCGGGCCCGCCTCCTGCGCTGTTTTATCGATTGGCAGGCGGCCACAACATGGCTTCATTCATCATCCGGCGGTTGATCGCGTCGATCTTCGTGCTCTTCGCCGCGACATTCCTGATGTATCTGCTCGTGTCCTTCTCGGGAGACCCCCTCGAAGACCTGCGGCAGGGCAACGCTCCGAACAAAGCCGAGCTCATCGAGGCTCGCACCAAGCTCCTCAACCTTGACGTCCCGCCCCCGCTGCGCTACTTCCTGTGGCTCGGCGGCCTGTTCCGCGGTGACCTCGGTGTCAGCATCCAGAACCAAGCGGTCAACGCGATGCTCGGGAACGCGATCACGTCGACGCTGACGCTGGTCACCACCGCCACGGTCGTGGCGATCGTCCTCGGCATCACCGTCGGAATCGTGTCGGCACTGCGTCAGTACACCGGCTTCGACTACGGCGTGACGCTGATGTCGTTCCTCTTCTTCTCACTGCCCATCTTCTGGGTCGCGGTGCTGCTGAAGCAGTACGGCGCGATCCAGCTGAACAACTGGCTGGGCGATCCGACGATCTCCGTTGCCGTGATCATCGGCATCTCGCTTTTGGCGGGTCTCATCTGGATGTCGCTGCTGGGCGGCAGATGGCGTCGCAGGCTCATCGTGTTCGGCGTCTCCGCCGTCGCGACCGGCGCGGTGCTCACCTACCTCTCAGTCACCGAGTGGTTCGCCGACCCCACCATCGGCATCGTGGTCTACGCGTTCTCGGCCCTCGGCATCGCCGTCGGCGTGACCGCGGTCTCGACGGGCCTGCGCAACCGCAAGGCGCTGTACGCCTCGCTCATCGTGGCGGCGATCGGCATCGCCCTGTACTTCCCGATGATGAACTCCATCCTCAACGGGATGACGCTGTGGTTCTTCCTGCTCCTCGCGCTGATCGCCGTCGTGGTGAGCGGTGCGATCGGCTGGTTCATGGGTGCACCCGACCGCGGGCCGGTCGTGCGCACCACCGCCATCGTGGGCTTCCTGGTCGCGGCGTTCATCGCGCTCGACAAGTACATGTCGTACTGGCAGGCGTACGCGAACTCCAGCCGGGTGCGCGGCCGGCCGATCGCGACCGTGGGCTCGTCGACGCCGGGTCTCGGCGGCAACTTCTGGGTGCAGGGCATCGACCTGTACACGCACCTCCTGCTGCCGACGGTCGCGATCATCCTGATCTCGTTCGCCAGCTATACCCG
The DNA here is from genome assembly GCF_004010105.1 of Microbacterium sp. CPCC 204701. Taxonomy (GTDB): domain Bacteria; phylum Actinomycetota; class Actinomycetes; order Actinomycetales; family Microbacteriaceae; genus Microbacterium. Next base: position 12,161 of record NZ_RRYE01000020.1, on the reverse strand, counting down.
CTACTCGCGTGCCAGCCTGCTCGAGGTCATGAACCAGGACTACATCCGCACCGCACGCGCGAAAGGCCTGACGCAGCGCACGGTGATCGTCCGCCACGCGTTCCGCAACGCCCTCATCCCGATCACGACGATCATCGCGTTCGACGTGGGCGCCATCATCGGCGGCGCCGTCGTCACCGAGACCGTCTTCGGCTGGACCGGCATGGGGCGGCTCTTCGTCACCGCCCTGACTGCCCACGACCCGAACCCCGTCATGGCGTTCTTCGTCGTGACCGGCACGCTCGCGGTCCTGTTCAACCTCATCGCGGACCTCGTCTACGCGGCCCTCGACCCGAGAATCAAGGTGGGCTGACATGAACACCACAGTCGTCAACGAACCCGGCGAGCTCGAGACCGAGGCCACGGCCGAGATCTCGATCGAGCAGAAGGAGACGGAGGGCCTCAGTCAGGGCCAGATCGTCCGCCGGCGCTTCTTCCGCCACCGTGCGGCCCTCACCTCGATGATCGTGCTCGCGTTCATCGTCGTGCTCGCGTTCACCTCAGTGGGCGTCGATCTCTGGGGCGTCCGCATCCCGGGGTGGTGGCAGTACTCCTGGAACGAGATCCCCACCAAGGTCAACAACGGCGTGCCGACACTGAGCCTGTGGCCGCCGCAGTTCGGCGAGCACCCGTTCGGGCAGGACGAAGTCGGCCGCGACATCTTCGCGGTCGTGATGCGCGGCACGCAGCAGTCCATCATGGTGATGGTGATCGCCGGCGTGGTCGCGACCATCATCGGCGTGGTCATCGGCGCGGTCGCCGGCTACTACGGCAAGTGGACCGACTCGGTGCTCATGCGCTTCACCGACGTCATCATCACCATTCCGCTCATCGTGATCGGCGCGGTGCTGGGCAACATGTTCGGCAGCCTCGGCGCCGCGGTTCTCGGAATCGTCATCGGCCTGTTCGCCTGGACGACGATGGCACGACTCGTGCGCGGTGAGTTCCTCACCCTGCGGGAGCGTGAGTTCGTCGACGCCGCGCGGGTCTCGGGCGCCCGGGATCGCCGGATCATCTTCCGGCACATCCTCCCGAACGCCGTCGGCGTGATCGTCGTCAATGCGACGCTGCTGATGGCCGGTGCGATCCTGCTCGAGTCGTCGCTGAGCTTCCTCGGATTCGGCGTGCAATCGCCCGACACGTCGCTCGGAAAGATCATCTCCGAGAACCAGGCGGCGTTCTCGACGCGTCCGTGGCTGTTCTGGTGGCCCGGCATCTTCATCATCGCGATCGCGCTGTGCGTCAACTTCATCGGCGACGGCCTGCGCGACGCGTTCGACCCGCGTCAGAAGAAGATGCCGAGCGAGCGGGCCATGGCACGCGCCGGCCGCGCGAGCGGCCCGGTGGCGCCGATCCTCGACACGACCGAGCCTGCCGAGGCTCCGAGCGTCACGGTCGGGATGCAGACGGCCTACACCGGAGACGACATCGTCAACTTCAACGATCCGCGCCGTGAGGAGCCGGGCGACGTGCAGCACAAGCCGCTCGACCCGGAGCGATGACGTGGCGCTGCTAGATCAGCAGACCGATCGCGGTGGCCGCGGCGAGGGCCGCGACCACCGCGACGGTGGCCCAGTGCCACGTCACGGTCGCCGCTTCGGGATCGATGCCGCCGGCGAAGGCTCCGGCATCCCGCAGCCGCTCCCAGTGGCCGCGGATCAGCTGCGCGAGATTGCCGCTCGGAGTCGTGAGGGCATCCGCCGGACGAAGCTCGCCGACGCCCCCGCGCGCCGACGGGCCGACGCCGTCGAAGTCCTTCGGAGCGAGCCCGAGAGTGCGGTGGCGGCCGGGAGCAGGCGCCGCCCACACCGGCACGCGGCCGTGCGCGGTGCGCAGCGTCAGCGAGTAGCGCGTGTCGATCGCGACGATCGACGGCCACGGTACGAAGTGCGTGCGCAGCACGTTCTCGACCGTGATCCCGTGCTCCGCGACGGTGAGGCTCGGACGCCAGAACAGCGCCCAGGCCAGCACCGCGACCAGCAGCACCGGCCATACGAAGCGCCACGCCGAGGCCGGCTCCGACCAGAACAGCGCGATCACGCCGAGCGCGCACACCACGACGGTCACGACAGCGAGGGTGCGGCCGAGTACCGGCCGGTAACGGACCTCCTGGAACGACATGACCTCAAGCTTCGCAGATGGGACACCACGAATGACTGACACGACGGGCATCGACGCCGACATCGCGGCGTCGCGTGACGCCCTTCCCGAGACGATCCTCGAGGTGGACAACCTCGGGATCGAGTTCTGGGTCGAGGGCGAGTTCTACCCGGCCGCTATCGAGATGAAGTACCAGGTCCGCCGCGGCGAAGTGCTCGCGATCGTCGGCGAGTCGGGCTCGGGTAAGAGCACGAGCTCGATGGCGCTGCTCGGGCTGCTCCCCGAGAACTCGCGCGTCACCGGATCGATCAAGCTGCTCGGGCGCGAGCTGCGCGGTGTCGACGACGCCACGCTGCGGTCGCTGCGCGGCAACGAGATCGCGGTGATCTTCCAGGAGCCGATGACGGCGCTCAACCCGGTGTACACGATCGGCTTCCAGATCATGGAGGCGCTCCGCTCGCACGACCGCGATCTCGCGCCCTCCGAGGCGAAGGAGCGCGCGATCGAGCTGCTGCGGATGGTCGAGATGCCCAACCCGGAGCAGTCGTTCCTCAAGTACCCGCACCAGCTGTCGGGCGGCCAGCGGCAGCGCGCGATGATCGCGCAGTCGATCTCGTGCGACCCGCTGCTGCTCATCGCCGACGAGCCGACGACCGCGCTCGACGTGACGGTGCAGGCAGAGGTCCTCGACCTTCTGCGCAACCTGCACAAGCGGCTCGATTCGGCCATCATCCTGATCACGCACGACATGGGCGTGGTCGCCGACCTGGCGGACCGCATCATGGTGATGAAGAACGGCGTCGTCGTGGAGTCCGGCAGCGTGGAGAAGATCTTCCACGACCCGCAGCACCCGTACACACAGCAGCTGCTGGCGTCGGTGCCGCACCTCGGCCTGGGCGTCCTGGAGGACGTCGAGCCCGGGCCCGATGTGGTGGCGACCGAGACCTCGACGGTGCCGTCGGTGTCGTCGATCCGCGTGCGCGCGTCTGGGGCGGCCGAGGGCTCGATCGAAACCCGCACGCCCGTGCTCCACTTCGAGGACGTAGCGATCGACTACCCCAAGCGCGGGCGCATCCCGGCGTTCCGCGCGGCCGAGCACATCGACCTCGCCATCTACCCGGGCGAGATCGTCGGCCTCGTGGGTGAGTCGGGCTCGGGCAAGACGACGCTCGGCCGCGCGGCGATCGGTCTGCTGCCGATCGCCGGGGGCAAGCTGACAGCCGTCGGCACCGACATCTCGCATGCGTCGCAGAAAGAGCTGTTCGCAATCCGCCGCAAGACCGGCATCGTGTTCCAGGACCCGGCCTCGTCGCTGAACCCCCGCATGCCGATCGGGCAGTCGATCGGCGAGCCGATCCTGCTCGCCGAGGTGGCCAAGGGCAAGGACCTCGACCGCCGCGTCGAGGAGCTGCTCACCCAGGTCGAACTGCCGAGGTCGTACCGCAACCGGTTCCCGCACGAGCTCTCGGGCGGTCAGCGCCAGCGCGTCGGCATCGCGCGCGCGCTCGCGCTCGCGCCTGAGCTGCTGGTCGCCGACGAGCCGACGTCGGCGCTGGATGTCTCGGTCCAGGCACGATTCCTCGATCTGCTGCAAGAGCTCCAGCAGCAGCTGCAGTTCGCGTGCCTGTTCATCAGCCACGACCTCGCGGTCGTCGACATCCTCGCGCACCGCATCGCGGTGATGCACCACGGCAAGCTCGTCGAGACGGGCACGCGTGACGACATCCTGCGCGGCGCCACCGACCCGTACACGCAGCGCTTGATCGCGGCCGTCCCGGTGCCCAACCCCGAGGAGCAGCGCGTGCGTCGTGAGGCGCGCGCCGCGCTCTTGCAGCGCACCGGCTCCACGGTGAGCTGACGAGCGAAGTCGCCACTCGCGCACAGCGAAGACACGTGCCGCCCCGGCCTCGTCCCGGGCGGCACGTGCCGTTCGGGGGAGTGCTCAGACTGTCCCGGTAGACTGACGGATGCCGGCATCCCGGCGCTTCCCCGTACTCCAAGGATTCCCTCATGGCGCGCGCCCTCCGTCCGGACCTCCGCAACGTCGCGATCGTCGCCCACGTCGACCACGGCAAGACGACCCTCGTGGACGCCATGCTCCGCCAGACCGGCTCGTTCGGCGAGCACGCGCACGTCGAGGAGCGCGCGATGGACTCGAACGACCTCGAGCGCGAGAAGGGCATCACGATCCTCGCCAAGAACACGGCGATCACCTACAACGGCGCCCACACCGACGTGCCGGTCACGATCAACGTGATCGACACTCCCGGCCACGCCGACTTCGGCGGCGAGGTCGAACGCGGCCTGTCGATGGTCGACGGCGTCGTGCTGCTGGTCGATGCGAGTGAGGGCCCGCTCCCGCAGACGCGCTTCGTGCTGCGCAAGGCGCTCGAGGCGAAGCTGCCCGTGATCCTGCTCGTCAACAAGACCGATCGTCCCGACGCGCGCATCGCCGAGGTCGAAGAAGAGGCGCACGACCTGCTGCTCGGGCTCGCGTCCGACCTGCACGAGGACGTGCCCGACCTGGACGTCGACGCACTGCTGGACGTACCCGTGGTGTATGCGAGCGGACGTGCGGGTGCGGCATCCCGCACCCGTCCCGCCAACGGCGACCTGCCCGACAACGGCGATCTCGAGCCGCTGTTCGAGGCGATCCTCCAGCATGTGCCCGCCCCGTCGTACGACGACGAGGCGCCGCTGCAGGCGTGGGTGACGAACCTCGACTCGAGCCCCTTCCTTGGGCGCCTTGCGCTGCTGCGCGTCTTCAACGGCACGTTGCGCAAGGGCCAGACGGTCGCTTGGGTGCGCCACGACGGCACCACGAGCAACGCCCGCATCACGGAGCTCCTGAAGACCCGCGCGCTCGAGCGGTACCCGGCCGATTCGGCTGGCCCGGGCGACATCGTCGCCATCGCCGGCTTCGACGACATCACGATCGGCGAGACGATCGCCGATCCCGACGATGTCCGGCCGCTGCCGCAGATCCACGTCGACGACCCCGCGATCTCGATGACGATCGGCACCAACACCAGCCCGCTGGTGGGCAAGGTCAAGGGCCACAAGCTGACCGCTCGCATGGTGAAGGACCGCCTGGACCGTGAGCTCGTGGGCAACGTCTCGCTCAAGGTCGTCGACATCGGCCGCCCGGACGCGTGGGAGGTGCAGGGCCGCGGTGAGCTGGCGCTGGCGATCCTCGTCGAGAACATGCGCCGCGAGGGTTTCGAGCTGACCGTCGGAAAGCCCCAGGTCGTCACGCGCAAGGGCGAGGACGGCAAGGTCAAAGAGCCCTTCGAGCACCTCACGATCGACGCGCCCGAGGAGTACCTCGGCGCCATCACGCAGCTCATGGCGGCGCGCAAGGGCCGCATGGACAACATGACCAACCACGGCACCGGCTGGGTGCGCATGGAGTTCATCGTCCCCTCGCGCGGCCTCATCGGCTTCCGCACCGAGTTCCTGTCCACCACGCGCGGCACCGGCATCGCCAACGCGATCTCGCACGGCTACGACGACTGGGCCGGCCACATCGTGACGCGTCAGAACGGCTCCATCGTCGCCGACCGCGCCGGTGTCGTCACACCGTTCGCGATCATCGCGCTGCAGGAGCGAATGTCGTTCTTCGTACAGCCGACGCAGGAGGTGTACGAGGGCATGGTGATCGGCGAGAACTCGCGCGCCGACGACATGGACGTGAACATCACCAAGGAGAAGAAGCTCACCAACATGCGCTCTTCGACCGCGGACTCGTTCGAGTCGATGACGCCGCCGCGTCAGCTCTCGCTCGAAGAGAGCCTGGAATTCGCCCGCGACGACGAGTGCGTCGAGGTGACGCCGGAGATCGTGCGCATCCGCAAGGTGGTGCTGAACGCGACCGAAAGGGGTCGTGCGACCGCGCGTTTGAAGCGCCAGGATGCCAACGCCTGACCTTTCGCCCGTGGAACCGGATCACCCCGTGCCGCCGGGCCACCGGTCGCCCTGGGGGCCGGCCCCGACGTCGGTGGTGCTGGTTAGCATGACGAGGTGAGCACCGAACCCGACTTCGACGACGCGCACAGCGCCGGCGAGGCGAAGGGGGCCGTGCGCGAGGGGCTCGGGGTGGCGCTGGCGACGAGCGCTTACGGCATTTCGTTCGGCGCCCTGGCGGTCGCCTCGGGCCTCGACGTATGGCAGGCGTGCGTCCTCAGCCTGGTGATGTTCACGGGCGGGTCGCAGTTCGCCTTCGTCGGCATCGTCGGCGCCGGGGGGCTGGCGGCGGCTCCCTCGGCCATCGCGTCCGCCGCTCTGCTGGGCGTGCGCAACGTCGCGTACGGCATCAGGATGTCGCCCGTCATCGGCGCGGGGTTCTGGCGGCGGGCAGCGGCGGCGCAGTTCACGATCGACGAGTCGACCGCGGTGTCGCTCGCCCAGACGAGTCAGCGCGCCCGCACCCTCGGCTTCTGGGTCACCGGGATCGGCATCTACGTCGGCTGGAACCTCTCGACTCTCGCGGGCGCGCTGCTGGGCGACGTCCTCGGCGATCCGCGCGCGTACGGTCTGGACGCCGCCGCGGCGGCCGCATTCCTCGCACTGCTGTGGCCGCGGCTGCGCGCACGACAGCCCATCGTCGTCGGGGTCGCCGCAGCAGTCATCGCGACCGTCCTCACCCCGGTGCTGATGCCGGGCCTCCCGGTCATCGTCGCCGCCGTCGTCGCGATCGTCGTCGGCTGGACGAATTGGCTCGGATCGCCCGCCGAGAACGACTCCGCCGAGCCCACCGACGTGGCCGAGCGAGGGGGACTGCCATGACGATGTGGACGGCCGTGCTCATAGCCGCTATCGTCTGCGTCGCCCTCAAGACGGTGGGTTATCTCATCCCGCCGAAGTGGGTCGAGGCGCCGCGTCCGCTGCGCATGGCAGATCTGCTCACCGTGGCGCTGCTCGCGGCCCTCGTCGCGGTGCAGACGCTGGGCGACGGCCAGGCGATCATGGTCGACGCACGGGTTCCCGCCATCCTGGTCGCGGCGGGGCTCCTGCTGATGCGGGCTCCGTTCCTGGTCGTGGTGGCCGCCGCGGCTCTCGTCGCGGCGCTGCTCCGGCTGTGGGGCTGGGCGGCCTGATCGCCGTGCGTTTCCACGCGGAGGCCGCCGCATGCGGGCGGACTGGGCCTCCGCGTAGAGTCGTGGGGTGTCCGCATCCGTTCCCGCCCGCATCGCCACCTGGCTCGTCGCGCTGCTCGTCGGGCTCGTGTATGGGGCGGCCGGCACGATCGCGCACGGTTATGCGCTGGGCTGGTTCCCCGTCGGTTTGATCCTCGCGGTGACCGGCTGCGGTGCCCTCCTGCTCGCCGTGCGGCTGCTGACGTCAGATCGCTGGTCGACCCTCGCGACGGGCCTCGGCATGATCGTCGCCACGCTGGTGTTCTCGGGGAGCGGCCCCGGCGGCTCCGTCGTCGTGCCGCAGACCGGCATGGCCGTCACCTGGACCTTCGCCGTGCCGATCCTGGTCGCACTGGCGGTCGCCTGGCCGGACCGCGTCCTCCGCACCGCGCGCTGACGGATGCCGCGGCAGTCGGCGCCCAGCGGCCGAAGAGCCGTCCTGCCCGAACTAGACTGGCACCGTGACGTACGTGATCGCCCTTCCCTGCGTGGACGTGAAGGACCGCGCCTGCATCGACGAGTGCCCGGTGGACTGCATCTACGAGGGTGAGCGGTCGCTGTACATCCACCCGGACGAGTGCGTCGACTGCGGCGCGTGCGAGCCGGTCTGCCCCGTCGAGGCGATCTACTACGAAGACGACCTGCCCGACGAATGGTCGGACTACTACAAGGCGAACGTCGAGTTCTTCGACGACGTCGGCTCTCCCGGCGGTGCCGCCAAGGTGGGTGTGATCCACAAGGACCACCCGATCATCGCCGCGCTCCCGCCCCAGGAACACTGACCGTGGGGGTCGCCGACCTCGCCGACTACCCCTGGGACGCGGTCGCGGCCTACGCGGCGCGAGCCCGCTCCCACCCCGACGGCATCGTCGACCTCTCGATCGGGTCTCCTGTCGATGCCACCCCCGACGTCGTGGCTGATGCGCTCCGCGCGGCGACCGATGCCCACGCGTACCCGCAGACCGTCGGCACCCCCGCGCTGCGGACGGCCATCGCGCACTGGTACGCGCGCCGCCGCGGCGTGCCAGGCCTCGGTGCCGAGCACGTGCTGCCCACCGTCGGCTCCAAGGAGCTCGTCGCGCTGCTCCCGCTGCTGCTCGGGCTCGGCCCGGGCGACGTCGTCGTCCACCCCCGGGCCGCCTATCCCACGTACGAGGTGGGTGCTCGGCTGGTGGGCGCGACGCCGATCGCGGAGGACGATCCGGCCCACTGGCCGGCCGCGACGCGGCTGGCATGGGTGAACTCGCCCGGCAACCCCGACGGCCGCGTTCTCGACGTCCCGGCGCTGCGCGCCGCCGTTTCGCGCTCTCGCGAGCTCGGCGCGGTCCTCGCGTCGGACGAGTGCTACGCCGAGCTCGGGTGGGAGGCTCCGTGGGACGCCGATCCCATCCCGTCGGCGCTCGACCCGCGTGTGACCGGCGACGACGTGCGCGGCATCCTGTCGGTCTACTCGCTCAGCAAGCAGTCGAACCTCGCGGGCTATCGGGCGGCGTTCCTCGCAGGCGATCCCGACGTCGTGGCCCGCCTGCTCACCGCCCGCAAGCACCTGGGACTCATGCTGCCGCTGCCGGTTCAGTCGGCGATGGCCGCGGCGCTCGCCGACGACGCGCACGTCGCCGAGCAGAAGGTGCGCTACCGCCGGAGGCGCGACGTGCTCAAGCCGGCGGTTGAGACTGCGGGGTTCCGCGTGGACGCCAGCGAGGCGGGGCTCTATCTGTGGGTGACCGAGGGTCGCGACGCGTGGGAGAGCCTCGGACGGCTGGCCGACCTCGGCATCCTCGCCGGACCCGGGCACTTCTACGGAACGCACTTCCCGCATCACGTGCGTCTGTCGCTCACGGCGACAGACGAGCGCATCGCCGCGGCGGCGGTGAGGCTGCGGGCGGCTTCTTCCGGCGCGACCTGAGGGTTCCTCTATCGGATGCCTCGTCCCTTTGGCCGTGTCCGCAGTAGGCGCGGCGGCGCACTAGGCTGTAAAACGCGGCGACGCGGCATCCCCCGTCCCGCTCCTCGCTCCGAAGCGACCGCCGTCGCGGCGTCGCCGAGCGGGACGACACCCCCGGCACGACCAGAAATCGCGAGGAGGCGCCGTGAGCGACGCGGGCACCCAGCAGGAGAAGGCCACCCTCACGATCGGTGACAAGACCGCCGAGTTCCCGCTGCTGCGGGGCACCGATGGAGCGCCGAGCGTGGACATCTCCACCTTCACCCGTCAGACGGGCTACACCGCGCTCGACTACGGCTTCGTGAACACCGCGGCGACCAAGTCGGAGATCACCTACATCGACGGCGACCAGGGGATCCTCCGCTACCGCGGATACCCGATCGAGCAGCTGGCGAAGAACAGCACGTACCTCGAGGTCGCGTGGCTCCTCATCTACGGCGAGCTGCCGACCGCCGATGAGCTCGCAGCGTTCGACGAGCGCATCCGTCACCACACGCTCCTGCATGAGGACCTGAAGCGGTTCTTCTCGGCGCTGCCGCACACCGCGCACCCGATGTCGGTGCTGTCGTCGGCCGTATCGGCGCTGTCGACCTACTACGAGCGAGAGTCCGACCCGAACAACCCCGACCACGTCGAGCTCAACACCATCCGAATGCTCGCGAAGCTGCCCGTGATCGCCGCCTACGCGCACAAGAAGAGCATCGGACAGGCGTTCCTCTACCCCGACAACTCGCTCGGATTCGTCGACAACTTCCTCAAGCTCAACTTCGGCGTCCTGAGCGAGCCGTACGAGGTCGACCCGGTCATGTCGCGCGCCCTCGAGCGCCTGCTGATCCTGCACGAAGACCACGAGCAGAACGCGTCGACCTCGACGGTGCGGCTCGTCGGCTCGACAGGCGCGAACCAGTTCTCGTCGATCTCGGCCGGCATCAATGCGCTCTACGGACCGCTGCACGGCGGGGCCAACGAGGCGGTCCTCGACATGCTCGGGCGCATCCGCCAATCCGGTGAGAGCGTGGAGCGCTTCGTCGAGCGGGTCAAGAACAAGGAGGACGGCGTCAAGCTCATGGGCTTTGGGCACCGGGTGTACAAGAACTACGACCCGCGCGCGAAGCTCGTGAAGGAGTCCGCCGACGAGGTGCTCGAGGCCCTCGGCATCAGCGACCCGCTGCTCGACCTCGCCAAGCAGCTCGAAGAGATCGCGCTGAACGACGACTACTTCCAGGAGCGCCGCCTCTACCCGAACGTCGATTTCTACACCGGCGTGATCTACAAGGCGATGGGCTTCCCCACGCGCATGTTCACCGTTCTCTTCGCCATCGGGCGTCTGCCCGGCTGGCTGGCGCAGTGGCGTGAGGCGGCAAGCGACGCGCAGACGAAGATCGGTCGTCCGCAGCAGCTGTACGTCGGCGCCGGCGAGCGGAACTACCCGGGCGTGGCCTGATCCTACGACCGCTCCACGTGCGAGAAGGCCCGGATCGATCGATCCGGGCCTTCTCGCGTGACGGTGTCAGGCGTGCAGCGCCTCGTTCAGGGTCACGCCGACGCCGTTGCGTTCCACGACCTCGACGGCGCCCGACAGCGAGTTGCGGCGGAACAGCAGACCGTTGCGCCCCGAGAGCTCTGCTGCCTTCACGGTCGGTCTCGAGCCGTCCGCGAGCGGCGGGTCGTCGGCGAGGACCACCTTGGATCCCGCGGTCACGTAGAGCCCCGCTTCGACGATGCAGTCGTCGCCGAGCGAGATCCCGATGCCTGCGTTCGCGCCGAGCAGTGTGCGGGCGCCGACCGACACCGTGTGCGCGCCGCCGCCCGAGAGAGTGCCCATGATCGAGGCGCCTCCTCCGATGTCGCTGCCGTCGCCGATGACGACGCCCTGCGAGATTCGGCCTTCGACCATGCTCTGCCCGAGCGTGCCGGCGTTGAAGTTCACGAACCCCTCGTGCATCACGGTGGTGCCGGGGGAGAGGTAGGCGCCCAGACGCACACGCGAGGCATCCGCGATCCGGACCCCCGGCGGCGTCACGTAGTCGACGAGGCGCGGGAACTTGTCGAGCCCCTGCACCTGGATGCCGTCGTGGGCGAGGAACGGACGCAGACGCGTGAGCGCGTCCGGATGCATGGGACCAGCGTTGGTCCACGCGACGATGGGCAGGTGGCCGAAGATGCCGTCGAGGTTGAGCTCGTTCGGCCGGACCAGCCGGTGCGACAGTGCGTGCAGGCGGAGGTACGCGTCGGATGTCGAGACCGGTGGTGCGTCGAGGTCGATCTCGACCGCGACGACTTCCACGCTCACCGCGCGCCGGGGATCGGCGACGGCGAGGCGGTCGAGCTCGTCCGGCGGCAGCTGCGGGTCGAAGCCGAGCGGGATGCGCCCTGCCTCGGGGGTGGGGAACCAGGAGTCCAGCACCGTTCCGTCATCGGCGAGCGTCGCGAGCCCGACGCCCCATACCCATCGTTCTTCGGTCATGACATCCACGCTAGCGCCGTCCGGCCCCGCGTGTTTCTGCGGGTGGTCGGTGCGACACGCCCGGGATGCGGGCTGGATTGGCCCGATCCGGGGATCCGACGTAAAGTATTACTCGTTCGCCCCACAGGGGAGCGGAGAGGCTGAGGCCCCGCACCCCTCAAGTTGGAGAACGAACCCCAGCCACTGATCCGGATGACGGATCGCCGCGCGAGCGGAGCGGTTGGGGACCTCGCCCCGGTGAGGCGCCGTCGATTTGACGGAGCATCTGTGGGTGGGGTATGGTTGTGAGGTTGCCCTGCTGGGCTGGCTGCTGTGTTTGGTGGTTGGTTGGTGGGTGCGTCTGGTCTTTGAGAACTCAACAGCGTGCACTTGTCATATGCCAATTTTGTCTCTGCTGACCATTTGTTTGGTTGGTGGGGGTCTTTTTGGATCAATTCAATGGATGTCAGTTTGATATTCGTTTTTTGGTCAGGTT
>NZ_RRYE01000002.1 GCF_004010105.1 Microbacterium sp. CPCC 204701 | reverse complement strand
CGGGCGCCCGTCCTCGACTCGCGAAAATTCGCGGTTTGACGCGGTTCTGTCGACGCTGCGGGGATGCCGTGCTTGTTTGGTCCTCCCTGCGGTGCGCAAAATCCCAGCGTAGCCAGGGGGACGAGCGTCGTCGGCCCCGGCCGCCGGCCACGCCGCAACGCCGCCAGTGAAACGGGAAGCGGACCCCGGAATTGTTAGCGACCGCGTCGGCGCTTATGGCCCTGGATCCTGGACCCTTTGCCGGAACGACGTCGGCGCTCGGCGCGCTTCTCCACTTCGTAGAGCACCACGCGCGCAACCACGACGTCCTGCCATGCCAAGCCTGTGGTCTTGACGACAACGCGAGACGGTAACCGCAGGTCGATATTGCCCCGCGCGATGTCAGCGATCTGGACGAGGTCGGCTGCATCCGTCGCGCCCGCCGCGATCGCCAGGATCACATCCCCCGCTTCACGAAGGGCGGTATCGCGGTCCTCGACGACGACCGTGGCTCCGTCGAAGACTCGCGCATCGAGCTCGCGCGCTCCAGCCTCGTGCGCTCCGACCGCCACGACGGTCGTCCGCGGCCCCAGCAGCATGCCGTCAAAGATGGGCGTGACCGAGGAAGTCGCGCAGGCGACCAGGTCCGCCGTCGCCAGCGCGTCGCGCTCCTCGGCGCTTCCAGGCCGGACGGTGACGGCGCCCTCGATCGTAACGTCGCGACGGGAGACGACCGACAGCGAAGACACGGCCACGATGTCGCGGATCGAGCGGACGAAGCTGCGTCCCTGCGGCCCCGTCCCGTACACGACCGCGGACACCGGACGACCCGGCGCGATCAAACGATCGCGCACGACGGCGAGAGGGACGGCGGGCGTGCGGAGAGTCGTCAGCGCCGCGCCGTCGAGGATCGCCCGCAGTGACATCGTCGTGGCGTCGAGGACCAGGTGCACGCCCTGCACCGCAGGCAGCCCGCGTCTGGGGTTCGAGCGCTGCAGAGAGAGGATCTTGATTCCGACGTCCGCCTCCGCGTGAGCCGGCATGAGGAAGACCTCGCCGGTGCCGAGGGAGTGCACGGTCCTGGCCGGCATCTCGGACAGTTCAGAGCGGGCCGCGCTCAGGATCGCATCCATCGCCGCCGAGGGGCGCACCGCCCGCGCGATGAGGTCGGCATCGATCGCGAGGGCGCCACCGAGGATGCGGGGCGCTGTCATCCCGATTCTCCCCACTCCGCCAACACCTCTGCAGTGTGCTCGCCGAGGTCGGGTGTCCGTCGTCTCGGTGCCGGCGCGACGCCGTCGATGACGAGGGGCGTCCGCAGATATCGGCGCGCAGATGCTCCGGCGATGCCGACGAAGAGGCCTCTGGCCTGGATGTGCGGATCGTCGGGCAGGTCGCCGGGAGCGTTGACCCGGGCGTGCGGGACGTCGTGGGCATCGAGCGTCTCGAGCCAGGTCGCGAGCGGGGCGCCTTCTATGGCCGAGGAGATCCGCGCGCGCAGGGCCTCGGCGTCGGCAAGGCGGGCGCGACCGTCGAGGTGTGCGACATCGCCCACCCCCGTCGCCTCGGCTAGTCTCCGCCAGAAGTGATCCTCATGGGCGACGGCGAGCGCGACCCGGCCCCCGTCGGACGTCCTGAACACGCCGTAACCCGGTTCCGCCTCGAGCGCGCCCTGCTCGGCACCGTTGACGACGGGGACGGCGCTCGTCGTCATCCACGAGACGAGCGCGTCGGTGATCGAAACGTCCACGACCGGCCCGCGGCCCGTCCGCTCCCGCTCGTAGAGACCGCCGACGGCGGCCACGGTAGCGTACATCGCGGCGGCGAGATCGCCGAGTGACAGCCCGCCAGGCTGGATGTGCGAGGCATCCACGCCGAGCGCGCCCGCGTGGGCCTGATACGACAGGTCGTGACCGGGACGGTCGCGATACGGCCCGTCCTGACCGAATCCCGAGATCGAGAGGTACACGGCACGCGGGTTGATGCGATGGACGTCGTCTGCGCCGACGCCGAGACGCGCGGCGACGCCGGGGCGGAAGCCCTCCAGCACCACATCGGCGGTGCGCGCGAGCTGCGCGAACGCCATCTTCCCCTCGGGCGTCTTCAGGTCGGCGGCCACCGACCTCTTGCCCCGATTCAGGGCGTCGAAGAACTCGGGAAAGCGACGAGACGGGTCACCTCCGGCGGTCCGCTCGAACAGGACGACGTCGGCACCCAGGTCGGCGAGGATCGAGGTCGCGAAGGGACCGGGGTACTGCTCGGCCATGCTCAGGACGCGCACGCTCTCGAGCATCACGGCCGGGCTTCGATGCTTCGCCGGGCCATCGAGGCGATCTGGTCGCCCAGCTGCTCGGGGGTCACCCATCCGGCCGGGTCGTACCAGTGATAGACCCAGTTGGTCATGCCGAACAGCAGCTTGATCGCGATGGCGGGCGTGAGCTCGGCCCGGATCGATCCGTCGTCGCGGCCGCGGTCGAACCGTTCGCGCAGCAGACGTTCGTACTCGTCTCGCGTCGCGACGATCTCGTCGTACAGCTCGGGCTTGAGGCGATGCGAGTCCCGCTCGTACACGAGCGCCTTGACCGCATTGCGTGCGTTGAACATCGCGTGGGTGCGCACGAAGTCCTCGACCGCGTCGAGTCCGCTGTCGTGCGTGCGATCGGATGCCGCGGCCAGCGCGACGCCGAAGGCCTCGGTCACATCCCGCACCACCGCCCACAGGAGGTCTTCCTTGCCGGTGACGTAGTGGTACAGGCTGGCCTTGTTGATCCCGAGGACATCGGCAACGTCCTGCACGCTCGTGCCGGTGTAGCCGTTGCGACGGAAGAGCTCCGCGGCGACGCGGAGGATCTCCGCATACCGCTCACCGGCTTGGTTGCCTCGCGGCGTGATGGTTGCCGACTGCATGCCGTGCCTCCTCGTGTCACCCTCACATCATGCCTCTGCCACCGTACCGGCGGTGAGGATTCTCAACCTACCATTCGTTTGGTAGGTTTTTTTTGTGAATCTCACACTCACCGATCAGCAGAGCGAATTCGACACGGAAGTCCGCGCCTGGCTCACCGCCCACGCCCCCACCGAGCCGCTGCCCGACGTCGACTCCGACGAAGGCTTCGAGGCCCATCGACTCTGGGAGAAGACGCTCGCGCAGGCGGGGCTGGCGGGGGTGGGCTGGCCCGCCGAGCACGGCGGTAGGGGGTACGGCCGGGAGCTCACGTGGGTGTTCTCGCGGGCCTACGCCGAGTCCGGCGCCCCGGAGCGCCTTAATCACGTCGGACTAAATCTCTCCGGGCCGACGATCATGGAGCGCGGGACCACCGAGCAGCAGACCCGGTGGCTCCCCGGCATCCTCGATGCCAGCGACATCTGGGCCCAGGCGCTGAGCGAGCCGGAGTCGGGCAGCGATCTGGCGTCGCTGCGCACCTCCGCTCGCCGCGACGGCGACGAGTTCGTCCTCCGCGGGTCAAAGATCTGGACCACCCTGGGCACGCGCGCCGACCGCATCTACACGCTCGCGCGCACGAGCGGCGAAGGTCCGGGGCCGGCGGGGCTCACGGTCTTTGCCGTCGACGCGCACGCGCCGGGCCTGGTGCGGCACGGCATCCGGCAAATGGACGGCCGGACGGACTTCGCAGAGCTCTTCTTCGACGACGTGCGGGTGTCGGCGGAAGACGTAATCGGGGCCGTCGACGACGGGTGGAGCGTCGTCATGACCACGCTCGGCTTCGAGCGCGGCAGTGTCACCAACTCGTCGGCCGGCCTGCGCCGCCGGTACGACGAGGTGGTCGCGATCGCCCGTGAGCGCGGCCGCGCAAACGACCCGGTGGTCCTCGATCGGCTCGCCCGGGCGTACGTCGACGTCGAGCTCTACCGCATCCAGTCCCTGCGTAACATCACCCTAGACTCGCAGGGCTCGCTCGCGTACGAGGAGAGCATGGCGAAGATCATCTGGTCCGAGACCGGCGCGGCCATGACGCGCCTCGGCGAAGAGATCCTTGGCCCCGCGGCGGGCGCGCGACGCGGAGCGGGCGCGGGCGACGACTGGAGTCGGCGAGCCTGGTACGTACGCGCCGGGGCGATCTACGGCGGCACCAACGAAGTGCAGCGCAACATCATCGCGGAACGGGCACTCGGTCTCCCGCGCGAGCCGAAGGGACGCCGATGATCTTCGATCTCTCCGAGGAGCAACGAGAATTCCGGGATGCCGTCGCCGGCCTCTGTGCCAGGTCCGCGCCGCCGGCGCGCGCGCTCGCGCACGCCGGCGGCGACGACGACCTCGCCGATGCCATCTGGGCAGAACTGGCAGAACTCGGCGTCATGGGGGCCGCGGTGCCCGAGGAGTTCGACGGCCTCGGGCTGCCTGCCGAGGTTCTCGCCCCGATCCTCGAGCTCGCCGGGAGACACGCCCTGGCGATCCCGCTGCTGGAGACGCTCGCGGTCGCGCTCCCGCTCCTCACCCTGACCTCCGACGAGGAGCTTCGCCGCACGTGGCTACCCGCGCTCGCCGCGGGCGAGCTGCGCGCGGCGGTGCAGTACGCGCCGGGAGATCCGGTCGCGTTCGGCGCGACGGCCGACCTCCTGCTGCTGCGCGAGCGTGGGTGCTGGTCGCTCGTGCCGGCCGCAGCGGTCGAAGCGGACGCTCTTGCGTCCATCGATCCCGCCCGGCCGCTCGCCAAGGTGCGCGTCGCCGACGTCGCGCGAGTCCCCATCCCTCTGTCGGACGACGCGAGGGATGCCGTCGAGTCCTCCATCGAGGTCGGCGTCGCCTCCGCGCTGGTCGGCGTGTCGGCGCGAATCCTCGAGATGACCGTCGAGCACGTCGCGCAGCGTCAGCAGTTCGGCCGGCCGATCGGCTCATTCCAGGCCGTCAAGCACAAGCTGGCCGACATCTGGATGGCCGTCGAAAGCGCGCGCTCCGCCTCGTGGTACGCCGCGCACCGGGCCTGCGTGCCCGACGGCGACGGCGAGCTACCGTCGGCCGTCGCCCGGGTGGCGGCGGTGCAGGCGGCCGACCTCGCCGGACAAGACGGCCTGCAGCTCCACGGCGCGATCGGCTTCACCTGGGAGTACCCGCTGCACCTCTGGCTGAAGCTGGCGCGATCGCTGGCGGTTGAATTCGGCGGCCCTGCGGCGAGCATCCAGCGCCTTCGGGCCGTCGCGGTTCCGGCTGTCTGAGCCGCATGTGACGTGACGGTTGACAACCACCCAACCGTTTGGTTGACTGACGTCCGTCACAAGGGAGTGCTCGAATGCTTGCAAGAGGCCTGCGGGAAACACAGCGGGAGCTGAACCGGCCGATGGTCGGAGTCTTCGTGATGGTGCCCCACGAGGCGAGCATGGAGATGGTCGCCGCCGCCGGCTATGAGTTCGCGATCCTCGACCTCGAGCACGGGGCGATGGGTATCACTGAAGCCGCGCGCATGATCGCCGCGGGCAACGGCCGCGGACTCCACGTGCTCGTCCGCGTGCCGCAGGCCGATCCGTGGATCGGGCAGGTGCTGGACGCGGGCGCAGACGGCGTGGTGGTGCCTTCGATCGACGGTGTCGAGCCGGCCCGCAAGATCGTCCGCCACGCGCGGTTCGCGCCGCGCGGCGATCGCGGCTTGAGCGCGTACGTCCGTGCAGCCGACTACTTCGCCACGCTCCGGACCGAGTTCGTCGCCCGCAGCAACGAGCGCGTGCTCGCGGCCGGCATGGTCGAGGGGCCGCATGGACTTGGCCAGTTCGACGCCATCGCCGCGGTCGACGGACTGGACGTCCTCTTCATCGGCCCGATGGACCTGTCGCTCGCGCTCGGCCACGGGGGGGACCCCGAGCACCCCGCGGTCGTCGAGACGGTCGTCCGCCTCCGCGAGCGCGTCTCCGAGCGCGGCCCGGCGATGGCGATCTGGGCCCCGGACGCGACCGCGGCGGCGCGATGGATCGATCTCGGCATCGAATTCGTCGCCGTCGGGACCGACGTCGGCCACATGCTCGCGGGGCTGCGCGCCCCCCTCGCCGCACTCGCTCGGCCTACGAGCTGACCACGCCCACCACGCATCACCCGATCGAGAGAAGGAAACCATGACGAAGATGTCACGCAGGGCACTGCCCGGGCTCAGCCTCGCCCTCGGCCTGTCGGCCGCACTCGCCCTGGCCGGCTGCGCCGGCGACGGAACCACCGGCGGGGACGGCGACGCCGACGGCAAGCCGGTCATCCGAATCGGCATGACCTCGACGCTCTCCGGCGCCGGCGCCGACTTCGGCAACAACCAGCAGGTCGGGGCGATGCAGGCGATCGACGACTACAACGCCGACCCGGATTCCGAGTTCACCGCCGAGCTGATCTCGTACGACGACAAGTTCGACCCCGAGCAGGTGGTCAACAACGTCACCCGTCTCATCAACTCCGACAAGGTGGTTGCGCTGACCGGAGGAACGTCGACCGGCGGCTGCCAGCGCATGGCGCCGCAGGTGAACCAGTTCCAGGTCCCCACGATCACCACGGTGTGCGGCGGCGGTGACATCACCGGCACCGTCGATGCGGCCGACGACTACATGTTCCGCGCCTCGATGTCCGACCGGTCGCAGTCGCGGTTCACGCTCAACTGGATCAAGGACCAGGGCTGGTCGAAGATCGCGATCATCCACAACAACGACGCCTACGGCACCTCGGGCGCCGACGCGGTCGAGGCCAACGCCGAAGACCTGGGCGGCATCGAGATCGTCTGCCGCGAGGGCTTCAACACCGGTGACACCGACCTCACCGCGCAGCTCAGCAAGTGCCGGGATGCGAACCCCGACGTGATCTACCAGCAGGCCCACGCCAACGACGTCTCGCTCATGCTGAAGTCGATGCAGCAGATCGGCTGGGACGAGCCGGTGGCGGGCCCGTGGAGCATCATGGGTCCGGAGTTCACCGAGACGGCCGGCGAGCTGGGAGTCGGCGCGTATGTGCCGAACGCCTTCACCGTCGACACGACCGACTTCTCCGCGGCGTTCGACGAGGCGATGCGCGCGGAGCACGGCGACAAGTACACGCTGCCCCCGGTGGCTGCGTTCTCGTACGACGCCGTGCGATCCATCCTGGCGGCCGCCGAGAAGGTCGACGGCGACGGCGTGCCCACCCCCCAGGACATCCAGAAGGCGCTCACCGAGCTCGAGGACGGTGACGTTCCCTACGTGACCTCCGCCAAGCCGTACACCGCCGACAACCACGAGGCGCTCGACGAGACGGCAATCTTCATGACGCAGTACGACGACGACCTCGTGCTCGTCCCGGTCGACTGACGAGGTTTCGGATGAACGTGCGACGACGAGTGAGAGGAGCATTCGGATGATCCAGGCGATCGTCTCCGGATTGGCGCTGGGCAGTATCTACGCCCTCGTCGCCATGGGGTTCTACGTCACCTACAAGGCGTCGACGACGATGAATTTCGGGCAGGGGGATGCCGTGGTCCTCGGCGGGATGTCTTTGGCCGGGATCGTCTCGGCGTGGCAGCTTCCGTACGGCCTCGCGGCGGTGCTCACGATCGTGATCCTCGCGATCTACGGCGCCCTCATCTATCTGGTCGGCATCCGTCCGCTGTCGGAGCTGGCCAGCATGCGGTGGATCATCACGACGCTGGGCCTGGGACTCATCACCGCCAACATCATGGCGGTGGTGTGGGGCGCGACCGTGCGTCCCGTGCCAACCCCGCTCGACCGCGAGCCCGTGAACATCTTCGGCGCCGGGATCTTCCCCGCGCAGCTGGTGGTCATTGCGGCGAGTGCGATCCTCACCATCGCACTGTCGCTCGGCGTGAACCGCACGCGGCTGGGCTATTCGTTCAAGACCGTCGCGTACTCGCACGACGTCGCACGGCTCCAGGGGATCAACGTCACCGTCATCATCTTCGGGGCGTTCGCGCTCTCGGGTGCGCTGGCGGGCCTGGCAGGCATCCTCGTCGGCCCGATCTCGAACATTGGCGCCTACCTCGGGCTGCCTCTAGCCATCAAGGGATTCGCGGCGGCGATCGTCGGCGGCCTGGAGAACCCGATCGGCGTGTACATCGGCGGCCTGCTGATCGGCCTCCTCGAGGCGGTCGCGCTGCGATTCACGTCGAACTTCGGCGACGTCGTGGTCTTCGCCGTCATGATCCTGGTGCTCGTGATTCGGCCGCAGGGTCTGCTGGCGCCGAGGAAGCTGAGGGTCGTATGACCGGCGTGATGCCCCTGCGGCTGCGGCATTCGGCGCAGCTGGGCGCGTTCATCCTCGGCGGAGTGGTCCTGGTCTTCCTCGCGCTCGTCCCGATCGTGATCGACACCTACTGGGTGCGGGTCATGACCAACGTGCTGTACCTGTCGATCGCGGTCGCGGGCCTCAACATCGCCTTCGGAGTCCTCGGCAAGACGTCGGTCGGCCACGGCGCCTTCATGGCTGTCGGCGCGTACACCGCTGCGATCATCGCGCGCGACTTCGGGCTGCCGTTCTGGCTTGCGATCCCGGCCGGCATCGCGACCGGCGCGCTCGCTGGAGTCGTGCTCGCGGCACCGGGCGTCCGCGCCGAGGGCAAGTACTTCACGATGCTCACCATCGCGTTCGGCAGCATCGTGTACGCAGTGGTGAGCCGGTGGACGGACTTCACCGGCGGACCGAGCGGCATCGCCGGGTTCGGATTCGCACCGAAGATCTTCGCCGACAACCCGATCTCGAACTACTACTACATCTGTCTCATCTTCGCCGTGATCGTCTGGCTGTTCTGCGGCCGGCTCATCATGACGCGGTGGGGCAAAAGCCTGGTTGGGGTGCGCACCGCGGAGCCCGCGATGAAGGCGCTCGGCATGAACACGGCGCTGTGGAAGATCGGTGCCATCGTGTTCTCCGCCGCGCTCGGCGGGCTCGGCGGCGTGCTCCAGGCCTACCAGGACGGCTACGTCCAGAGCGAGGTGTACAGCATCACGCTGTCGATCCTGCTGCTCGGGTCCGTGCTCGTCGGTGGCCGCGCGACTGCGGCGGGACCCGTGATCGGGGCGGCAGTGCTCGTGATCGGGCCGAGCCTGCTCGCCGATCTGAACGAGTACCAGTTCCTGATCTACGGCTCGATCCTCCTGGTCACCGGCCTCGTCGCCCCGAAGGGCATCATGGGATTCGTCAGCTGGGCGATGCGGCGGCGCGGCCGGCTCGTTGTCACGGGCGCGACCACGAGCGAGGCGGCCGATGTCGCACAGCGTCTCCCCTCGCTCGACGAGATCCACGAAGCGACGCGTCGCCGTCCGCGCACGCCGGCGACCGATCCGGTCCTGACCGTCACGGGGATCAGCAAGAGATTCGGCGGAGTGAAGGCTCTTGCGGACGTGTCGTTCGAGGTGCACCGGGGCGAGATCGTCGGCCTCATCGGCGGCAACGGATCGGGCAAGACGACGCTCGCGAACATCGTCTCCGGCCTGCTCAAGGGCGACAGCGGAACCGTCGTGCTCGACGGGACCGACGTCACGCGCATCGCGCCGAACCGCCGGCGCGGACTCGCCCGCACCTTCCAGCACGTTCAGCTCGCGCCCGAGCTCACCGCCCTCGACAACGTCGTGCTGGGCTTCCACCGCGACCGCGGCGCCACCCTGCTCGGCGAGATACTCGGCCTGCCCAGAGCACGCCGGGCCATGGCCGACCGGCGGAGTCGCGCGAGGGAGATCCTCGAGCTGCTCGGCGTGGGAGACGTCGCGGACACCGCGACCGGCGATCTGTCCTACGGCCATCAGCGGCTCATCGAGATGGGCCGGGCGATCGCGCAGCGACCGACCGTGCTGCTCTTCGACGAGCCCGCGGCCGGGATGGGCCGCGACGGGCTGCCGCTCATCGCGCGCGCCATCCAGGTGCTCGCATCGCAGGGCGTGACGGTCGTGCTCATCGAGCATCACGTCGACCTCGTGTTCGCCGTGTGCGAGCGGCTGATCGTCCTGAACGAAGGCCGCAAGATCGCCGACGGCGACACCGACACGGTCCGCGACGATCCCGCCGTCATCTCCGCCTACCTCGGCGGGCACATCGCGCCCGAGGATCGCGACAGCGAAGTGGAGGCAGCGCGATGATGCTCGAGATCCAGGGCCTGAGCGTCGCATATGGGCCGACCCTCGCGGTGAAGTCCGTGGACCTCGAGGTCCCGCGCGGCACGATTGTCTCGGTCATCGGGCACAACGGGGCTGGCAAGAGTTCCACGCTGCGCGCCGTGGCCGGTCTCGTGAAGCCGTCGGCGGGCGACATCCGCTTCGACGGCGCTCCGCTCAAAGGCGTTCCCGCGCATCGCCGACCCGAACTAGGGCTGGTGCTCGTTCCCGAGGGGCGGCAGCTCGTGCCCCAGCTCTCCGTGCAGGAAACGCTGACGGCGGCCGTCGGCTCGTCGAACGCCTCGCGCAGCGAGCGGGCGGGACTGCTCTCGAGGGAGTACGACCGGTTCCCGATCCTCGGCGAGAGGCACAAACAGCAGGCAGGCCAGCTCTCCGGCGGCGAGGCGCAGATGCTCGCGCTCTCCCGCGCGCTCATCAAGAATCCCACCCTCATCATGCTCGATGAGCCCTCGCTCGGACTCGCGCCTCAGGTCGTGGCACGGCTGGCTTCGGAGTTCCGGCGGCTGCGCGACGAGGGCATGACCGTGCTCCTGGTCGAGCAGCAGCCCGAGCTGGCGATCAGCGTCGCCGACACCGTCGTGGTCATCGAGCGCGGCGAGGTGACCCGCCGCGTGGACGGCGACGACGCCCGGCGCCTCGGGGTCGTCGAGCTGCTCGCACCCCAGGGCGGCGCCGCGCACCGCAGCACCTCCCCCGAGAACCCTGCCGAACCCCACACGAAAAAGGACCGATGACCTCCCAGACACTGCTCCGCGAATCGCTTACCCTCCCCGGGGGCGAGTTCGACATCTACGACCTGTCGCACCCCATGTCCGAGACGGATACCGGCCACACCGGCCATCAGCTCGGGATGGAGCACGGCAACTTCGACTACGACGGCACAGCCTGGATCCGCATGTCGATCCATAGTCACGCGGGCAGCCACATGGAGCTGCCGCGCAACCTTCGCGCCGACCTGGCGGACGCCATCGAGACGCCGCTGAGCACTGGGATCGGCTGGATGGAGATCCTCGACCTCAGTGACCTGCCACCCGAGCACGTGCTGACGGTCGAGGACCTCGAGCGAGCCGGCCTCGACCGCGTCAAGGACGGTGAGCTGGCGGGGATATTCTCGAACCCGGCCGCGACGAAGACGGCGGAGGCCGATCGGCGCATCCGGCTGAGCTCCTCCGCGATGCAGGCGATCGCCGACCGCGGGATTAGCGCGATCTGCATGGACAACGGGACGCTCGCCATCGAGGCCACGCCCGAGGAGTGCATCGCGATCCACAACATCTTCCTCGGACACGGCATACCGATCATCGAGAATCTGTACAGCCTCGGCGAAGTTCCCGCCTCGCGCGTGTTCTTCGTCGCCCTGGCCCTCCCCGTCCAGGGCTTGGACTCCTCGCCGGTGCGCGCGATTGCCCTCGTCCCGAAGACGGGAGAGCGGTGACGGCTCGACGGGTGGTCGTCCTCGGGGCGGCCGGGCGCCTGGGATCGGTGCTGCGAGCCGGGCTGGCCGACGAGTACTCCCTGATCTGCGCCGGTCGCGACTCGACCGCCGCCCGGCCCGGGGAGCAATGGGTCACCGTCGACGTCACCGACCTCGTTCAGGTGGAGGCCACCCTCGCGGGCGCGGAGGCGGTGGTGCATCTCGCGGGCATCTCGCAGGAGGGCGCCCCCGCCGACATCCAGCGCGTGAACATCGGAGGGACCGTCAACGTGCTCGAGGCCGCGCGGCGCGCCGGGGTACGCCGGGTGGTGCTGGCCGGATCGAACCACGCGGTGGGCGGATACGAGGCACACGCCGACGAGCTTCCGCCCACGCGGATGGTGTCGGAGGACGATCCGGTGTGGCCGGACAGCTTCTACGGAGCGGCCAAGGCGCACGACGAAGCCGTCGGCCGCTGGTACGCCGAGCGCGACGAGCGCGGCCCGAGCGTCGTGTGCCTGCGCATCGGCACCTGCGGCTTCGACGCCGACGAGAACGCGATGCGCAACGCTCGCATGCGCTCCACCTGGCTGAGCGAACGCGACTTCGTGTCGTTCGTCCGGGCGTCGATCGAGGCATCCGTGCGGTTCGGCATCTACTTCGCGGTCTCCGACAACGACCGCCGGTTCTGGTCGCTCGAACGAGGACAGGCCGAGCTCGGCATCCGTCCCCTCGATCGGGCGGAGGACCTCCGTCCCGCCGGTGAGTGGGACCGATACGACTACCGGCTGCCCGACTGGGTCAGCTGATCCCCGAGGAGGAACAGACATGAACGAACTGCAGCTCGCCGTTGAGCGGCTCCACGACGGCGCGCGCGGGATCATCCGCGAGACCCTGTCGGGTCCCGGCATCCCGAGCCTCGACACCGATACCGGCCGGTATCGCGTGCGTCCCGACTACACACCCAACGAGTGGAAGCACTTCCAGTGGACCGGCTTCCTGACCGGGAAGCTGTGGCTGCTGTCGGAACTCACCGGCGACGCCGCGCTCGCCGACGGGGCGGCCGAGATCTGCCGCCGCATCGAGCCGGTGCTCTCGTCGGGACCGGTCACGAACGAGAACGCCGGATTCGACATCTTCTACACCTTCAGCATCGGCTACAACATCACCGGAGACGAGTGGTACCGGCAGGCCGCGATGCGCGCGCTCGACCACTACCGCACGATGTACCGCCCCGAACTCGGCGTCTTCCTCTGCGACGCGGACGTGTCGGAGATGGTGATCGACACGTCCGGTCCGCTCATGGAATTCTTCTGGGCGCGCGGGTGGGATGCCGACCTAGGACGTGTGCTCAAGGATCACATGGATCGCACGCTCGAACTGGGCTTGGTCAAGGACGATGGATCCACGATGCAGGGGCTCGA
Organism: Microbacterium sp. CPCC 204701; assembly: GCF_004010105.1. Taxonomy (GTDB): domain Bacteria; phylum Actinomycetota; class Actinomycetes; order Actinomycetales; family Microbacteriaceae; genus Microbacterium. Next base: position 53,594 of record NZ_RRYE01000002.1, on the reverse strand, counting down.
GTTCGACCTGCACACCGGCGATGTGGAACGCTACTGGGCGCGCCAGAGCGCCACCGGCTCGTCCCACTGGACGCGGGCGCAGGGCTGGGCGATGTGCAACTACATGAACGGATACGAGGCGACGGGCGACCCCGTGCATCTGGAGACGGTCCTGAACACGGCGCGTTGGTTCGTGGACCACACCCCGCACGACACCTGGGTCAACGCCTACGACTTCGATGACGAGCGCGACGACGCCCCGCGGGACACGTGCACGTCGCTCATGGCGGCGAGCACGTTCCTGCGGCTCGGTCGCACCGAGGTGGCGGACGCGGCGGAGTGGTCGGCGCGCGGGCGGGAGATCCTCGAGGTCGTCTGCCGCGATCACATGACCTACGGCGGCGTCGTGCTGCACGGCTCGTGGGGCAACGTGCGGGCGAGCCGCGGGATCGGGCGCTTCCCGCTCGAGGACGTCATGCCGTACGGCAACTACTGGGTCGTCGAGGGCCTCTACCGGGCACTGCGCGACGACTGGAGCGCGCTCACGCTCACGCCCGCCGCGGAGCGCGCGGCCGCACCGGCATGAGCGGCGTGCTGGTCTCCGCCGGCGAACTCGAGCAGTTCGTCATCGAGGTGCTCACCGGGGCAGGCGTGCCCGGCGACGACGCGGCGACGACGGCGCGCCTGCTGGTGGCCGCCGACGCGCGGGGCGTGTCCACGCACGGCGTCATCCGTCTCATCCCGTATCACCAGCGGCTCGTCGGGGGAGTCGTCAGACCCGATCCGACGCTGGCGACGATCGCGGATTCGGGCGGTTTCGTGCTGCTGGACGGCGACGACGGTCTCGGTCAGGTGAGCGGCACGAGGGCCGCGGCGCTCGCGTCCGACCGAGCGCGGCAGCAGGGCATCGCCGCGGTCGGGGTGCGCAACTCGCATCACATCGGGATGCTCGGGCTCTACGTGGAGCAGATCGCCCGCGCCGGCCAGATCGGCGTCGTGATGAGCAACACGGCCCCCCTCATGGCGCCGACCGGCAGCGCGGAGCGCATCCTCGGCAACAACCCGCTCGCGATCGGCGTGCCGCGGGCCGCTGGAGGTGACCCCGTCGTCGTGGATCTGGCGCTGTCGCCGACCTCGTTCGGGAAGGTGCAGGAGTACGCGCGACGCGGTGAGCCGCTGCCGCCGGGGCAGGTGATCGACGTCGACGGCAATTGGATCACCGACGCCCAGGTGGCGACGAAGACCGGCACGATGGTGCCGATCGCGGGTCATAAGGGTTACGGACTCGCGCTGGCGGTGGAGCTGCTCGCGGGCGCGCTGACGGGATCGGGAACGCTCGACCGCGTCAGCTCGCTGTTCCGCGAGCCGATGCTCCCTATGGCGGCGGGACACCTCACGATCGTGATCGATCCAGACGCCGCCACAGGCGACGCAGCCGCGTTCCTCGCGGCCGTCGAGCGCGTGTGCGAGGTCATCCTCGCCGCCCAGCCGCTTCCGAACGTGGACGGCATTTTGCTTCCCGGGATGCCCGAGCAGCGCTCTCGCGAGCGCGCCGAGGCAGTTGGCATCCTTCTCGCCGAGAACGTGGTGGCCGAGCTCACCCGCTTCGCCGAGACGGCCGGGGTCGCTCTCCCGTCGATGGAGCCGGCGTGACTCTGCTGCCCACCGTCTCGTTCCGCGACCGTCGCGGCCGGCTGATCCGGGCCGTCCGCGAGCGCATCGCCGGCGGCGGCATCCTGCGCGGGTGCTTCATCGGTTTCACCGATCCTCGGATTATCGACGTCTGGGCATCCGCGGGCATCGACCTCGTCGCCCTCGACCTCGAGCACGGTGCGCACACCACCGAGTCGGCGGACGAGATCATCGCGGCGGCCGTGGATGCGGGCGTGCTGCCGCTGGTGCGAGTGTCTGCGACCGACACGCAGCTCGCTCTGCGCGCCCTCGACTCGGGTGCTGCCGGGGTCATGGTCGCCGACGTGCGCACCGCAACGCAGGTGCGCGAATGGCGGACGCGGATCGAGTATCCGCCGGCGGGCACACGCGGCGTATCATCGACGCGGGCCCTGGACTGGGGACTACCGCTCCTGACCACCGACGGTGCGTCGTCGCCGCTGCTCGTGCCGATGCTCGAGACCCTCGAGGCATCGGAGGGGGTGAGGGAGCTGGTGGCGGCGCCTGGCGCGGACTGGTGGCACATCGGCCGCACCGACCTGACGGCGGACCTCACCGTGTACGCCGACGCGCCACCGGTCGGACGGGTCGTCGATGCGATCCACGCCGAGGCCCAGGCGGTGGGCATGCCGCTCGGCGAGAACGGCTCGCTCACCGACGCCGCGGGCGCGGCGCGGGCGCGGGTGGTCATGGTGACGGATCGGCAGCTGACCTTCGCGGCCGGGAGCGGATTCGCCGATGGCCCACGCTGAGACTCCCATCGACTGGTACCCGGGGCCGGTCATCGATGCGCACTGCCATCTCTTCCCCGACCTGACGTTCGTCGGCGCGGATCCCGAGCGGTATCTGGCCGATGCGCCCGTCGACGCGCTCGTCGATGCGGGAACGTTCGGGCCGGATACCTTCGCGGGGTTCGCGGCGGCGGTCGCCCGTCGCGGCCGCGAGCGACCGGCGATCCGGTGCCTGCTCAACGTCGCACGCCGCGGCTTCGTCGAGATCCCGGAGATACGCCGGCCCGACGACTTCGCCCCGGAGGATGCCGCGGCGCTCGCCGCGGAGTCGGCACTCGGCGTCGGTCTGAAAGTGCGCATCACCCGGGCATCCTGGGATGTCGTCGGCAGCGCCCTCATCGAACGCACGACCGCCGCGGCCCGCGCGGCAAACATCCCGGTCGTGGTTCACGTGGGGGAGCAGTCTCCCGACCGCCCGAAGGAGATCCCGCCGGAGGTGTTCGTTCCCTTCCTGCGCGCCGGCGACGTCGTGACGCACCTCTACAGCGCCAAGCCGGGTGCGGTCTTCGGCAGCGCGAGATCGATCGACGCGGCCGGGGAGGCGCGCGACCGCGGCGTGCTGTTCGACCTCGGCCACGGTGCCCACAACTTCGACATCCGCGTCGCGCGGCGCGCGATCCGGCTGGGCTTCGCCCCCGACCTCATCACGAGTGACGTCACCGCCCAAACGCTGGGCTCCCTCGACCTGGGTCGATCGATCGAGACGGCGGTGGCGGCCGGGATGCCGGTGCGCGACGCCGTCGCCGCGGCGACCGCGAACGCGGTGGCGTGGCTGGGGGACAGCATCCCGAAAGACTCCGGCTCGCGCATCGGCATCGAGCACCGGCGACGGATGCGGCGGGACTCCCAGGGCATGCTCTTCACCACCCCCGTGCGCGTGCACATCGAGGCGGGTGCAAGATGATCACCATGAATCTCGGCGCGACGTTGCTCGACTTCGATACGGACCAGGGAGCGCGGAACGCTCTGCTCTCCACACACCGGTCGCTCACGTTCGACGAGTTGAGGAAACGCGCGCACTCGGGCGCGGCCGCCCTCGTCGCGCTCGGTCTCGGATCCGGTGATCGTGTCGCCATCTGGAGCTGGAACCGGGTGGAGTACGTCGAGGCGCTGCTCGCCTGCTTCCTCGCCGGCATCGCCGTCGTGCCGCTGAACCGTCGGCTGCACCCGACGGAGGTCGACACCCTGCTCGCGGCGAGCGGGAGCCGCGCGCTGCTCCACGACGCCGAGTCCGGCGAGCTCGAGATGCTGCACACGGCGGCGTCACTGGTCGGTATACCGCTCGACTCCGCCGACCCGGCGGGCTGGAACGGTCTCGTCGATGCGACGCCGCCGTTGCGTCGCGCGGCCGACGTCGTCGGCGACCACCCCGCGTGGATCTTCCACTCCTCCGGGACGAGCGGCGTGCCGAAGGGCGCGGTCCACACACACGCGTCGGTCGTGAACGGCCTGGTGACCGCGCGTGCCGCGGGCATCGCCTTCCTTCCCACGGATCGGCTGATCCTGGTCTCGCCGCTCTCGCACGGCAGCGGGTTCATGGCGATGCTGGCGCTCACGGCGGGCGCGTGTCAGCTCGTCTACGACTCGCCGCGGTTCGATGGGGAGCGCGTTATGGAGGTGATGCGCGAGCACGACATCAACGGCGTCACCTATCTCGTGCCGACCCAGCTGGAGCGCCTCGTCGAAGCCGTCGCCGACCGCGAGGCCATGGACCTGCGCGTGGTCGTCTACGGCAGCGCCTCCATCGGCGTTGCGGCCCTGGAGCGCGCGGTCGAGGTGTTCGGCGCGGGACTCGTTCAGATCTACGGACAGGCCGAGGCGCCGCCGGTGATCTCCCTGCTCGATGGGCCGTCGCACGTGGAGTTCGCCCGCACGGGCGATCCCCGGCTGCTGTCGGCTGGGCGGTTCGCGCCGGGCGCGCAAGTGCGCCTGGCCCCCGTGGCGCATGGCGGCGGCGACGGGGCGGGGGAGATCCAGCTCCGCGCGACGTTCACCGCGGCCCGGTACTTCGGCGCAGCCGCGCCGGACTTCCCCATGACGGAGGACGGTTGGCTGCGCACCGGCGACGTGGCGAGGGTCAGCGACGACGGATACGTCTTCCTGGTCGATCGCGTCCGCGACATCATCGTGACCGGTGGCACGAACGTCTACGCCGCCGAGGTAGAGCGCGTGCTGCTCGCGCATCCGGCGATCCGCGAGGTGGCTGTGGTCGGCGCGCCGGACGAGCGCTGGGGCGAGCGGGTGCACGCGGTGATCGTTCCCGCGGCGGAGCGGCCCGAGCCCGACGAGCTGTCCGCTTTCGTGCGCACACGCCTCGCGGGCTTCAAGGCGCCCAAGACATACGCATTCGTCCAGGAACTCCCGCGCAACTCCGCCGGGAAGGTGCTCAAGCGTGTGCTGCGAGACATGGTGGGAGAACAATGACAGCCGATCATCCGATGGGGAACGGACTCCCCCTCGACGGCATCCGTGTGATCGACTTCACACAAGTCGAGTTCGGTCCGTGCGGCACGCAGGTGCTCGCCGACTTCGGCGCCGAGGTCATCAAGATCGAGGCGCCACGCGGCGATCATTCCCGGCACCTCGATCCCGATGCCGACTCGATCGACGACTCGTCGTACTACCAGAGCCTCAACCGCAACAAGTCCTCGATCGTCCTCGACCTCAAGGACCCTGCGGGCAACGCGACCGTGCGCGAACTAATAAGGAGTGCCGACCTGGTGGTGCACAACGCGCGCCCCGGGGCCATGGAACGGCTCGGCCTGGGGTACGAGCAGTTGTCGCAGGAGCATCCATCCCTCATCTACGTCTCGGGATCGGGCTTCGGGCAGACGGGGCCGTGGGCGGACCGCAAGGGCCAGGACTTCCTCGCGCAGTCGCTGTCGGGGGCAGCGCACCTCAACATGGGCGACGACGGGCGGCCACGGCTCTACCCCATCGCGATCGCCGACTACACCGCGGGGATGATCCTCGCGCAGGGGGCCCTGCTCGCGATCGTCGAGCGAGCGCGCTCGGGGCAGGGGCAGCTCGTCACCGTCAATCTTTTCGACGCGATGGTGGCCATGCAGTTGCAGGAGCTGACGCTGTACCGCCGACGCGGACGGGTCGCGAACACGCTGAAGGACTTCCTCGTCGGAGTGTTCCAGACCAGCGACGGCTTCGTCACCATCGCCGGGTTCTTCCGCCCCGATCCGCTGTCGGCGATCGGCGAGGCGCTCGAACTGGATGCCGACGACATGGCCCGGCTGCGCGAGCTCGAGGTGAGCGGTCGCGGGAATGCGGAGCTGCTCAGCGAGCTGGACGCGGCGTGCCGGAGGTTCCCGACGCAAACGCTGGTCGACAGGCTCGTCGAGCGCGACGTCCTGGTCGCCCCGGTCCTCGACTACGACGGCCTCCTCGCCCACCCGCAGTTTCGTGAGAACGGCATGGCGATCGAGGTGACGTCGGGCGGGCGTCCGGTGCCCACGATCGGCAACGCCATTCGCATGAGCCGCACCCCGTACCGCGCGTCCGCAGGCGCGCCGGCCCTGGGGGCGGATCGTCCGTGACCGCCGCAGCGCCCGAAGGGCTCACCGACTTCGCCGTCGAGCTGAACGACGGCATCGTGCACGCGAAGCTCGTGCGCCCGGCCGCCCGCAACGCGATCCGCTCGGCGACGCTCGACGACCTCGAATCGCTGCTCGGCTGGCTCGAGGGTGCCGAGGCGCGCGCCCTCGTGCTCTCGGGCGACGGCGGCGTGTTCTCCGCCGGTGCAGATCTCAAGGAGATGGATGCCGCGAGCCCCGACCGGCTCCGGTCGTTCGTCGCTCGCGGCGCCGACCTCTTCCGCGCCCTGTCCGAGCTGGGGATCCCGACCGCTGCAGTCATCGAGGGCGTGGCCGTCGGGGGAGGCCTCGAGCTGGCGCTCGCCTGCGACGAACGGCACGCGGTGGCCGGGTCGCGGGTGGGACTGCCGGAGGTGACGCTCGGTCACCTTCCCGGCTGGGGTGCCGTGGAGCGCGTTCCCGGCCTCGCCGGAACCGACGCGGCGATCGAGGTGCTCGCGACCGGGCGGATCGTCGACGCCGAGCGAGCCGTGGGACTCGGCCTCGTGACGGCCGTGCATCCCGACCGGGCCACGGCGTTGGACGTCGCCGCCCAGCGCGCCGCTGCGCGCCCGCGGGGGCCCCACATCGCGGTGATCAAACGGGCGATGGCCCGCCGTGTGTTCGGAAACGGGGACGCGAGCCGGATCGTGCTCGACGGTGTGATCGACGGGATGCTCCGGTCGCGGACGCTCTCGAGGGAAGGAGTGCGATGAAGGTCGGGATGAGGACGACGTACCGGCGCCGCCTGGAGCAGGTCGACATCGACGGGTTCGCGGACCTGAGCGGTGACACGAACCGCAACCACGTCGATCCCGAGTACATGAGGACCACCCCGTACGGCGGCACTATCGCGCATGGCGCGTTAATGGTCGCGTTCATGACCGGTGCAGCGCATCAGCTGCTTGAAAGGAACTCCGGTGAGATCGCGCTCGCCGACCTCATCATCGTCTCGTATGGATACGACCGTGTGCGGTTCGTCCGTGCTGCTCGGCCGGGCGACGACCTCAGCATCTCCTACGAGGTCGTGGAGATCGACGAGGACGATCACAGAGCGGTGGCCGACGTTCGGGTGACTAATCAGCGCGACGAGGTGGTCGCCGTCGCGAGACACATCTCGAAGCTGTCACCACGAGCTGAGGCTCATCCCGTTTCGGAAAGCGATGCAGTTCGCTCACGGATCCGTGGCGACGATGACTGATCGTTCCGACGCCGCCGTCACTTACTCGCTCGGGGAAACGGCCCAGACGACGCGAATCTTCTCAGCGCATGCGAACAGCGAGGGCAGGGCGATAGTCGACGCCGTTCTTCAGCTTGCCGCCAGTGGCTCCGGTTCGTTCATCTCGGAGATCGCAGGAGCGACGCACTTGTCACGCTTCTCCGCGTCTCGACACCTCGCAGTCCGCCGCGGCGCGGGGATCCTCAGCGCCGAGCGGAGCCGCAGCGGCTTTCGACACCGTGTGAACGTTGCTGCGCTGACGGTGATCGAGGACTGGGCGTACTCCAGGGCTACTCGCGTTGGGTCGACGTGCCTGGCTGGCGCGGTCGAGGAAGCCGGGTTCTGAATGAATCGGCCCCGGGGGTGGATATGACCGAGGAACTACGATCGACCCCACGGCGCTCTCGGCGGCCAACCCTCCGACGAACGCTTCATGAAGAAGCAGCAGCCCCGCTGTCATAGGCCTCCGTCACTTGCACAACATCTCTGCAGACGCCGCGCCCACGGCGTGCCCACGTTCGAGACGGATCGGGCCCGAACGAGAAGGATCGCGAGCGACTCGGATGTGGCCAAACCTGCGGAATTCCGTGGCTCGACGACCCGAACGGGTCTATACGGATCGAATCTCTTTGGGTTCAAATCCCACCGTCACCGCCATTTTTCCCAGATCGGCGCCCGCTTTTGCGGGCGCTGATCTGCGTTTCGGGCAGGATTTGAGCAAGATCTTATGCTCAGATCTTGGTCACAAAGCCTGAGGTAAGCGCTCGTCGATGTGCAGAATTCGCGGATCACGCGGCTCGTTGGTGAAAATAGATGTGACACGCTGGTACCTACGGTGGGAATCACGCTCTTGTTCGGCCCGCGGTCCCGGATGTTTACGATGTGACCGCCAGAAGGCGCGGGCGACGTGCGCACGAGCATCTCCCTACCCGGCTCGAGAATTTGCACCGCGCGCGCTGCTGCGGGTGCGTGAGCGCGAATAACGGGCCGGTCTGAGAGCCCGTTTAACTGCGCTGCAGCAGACGGCGAAGCACTTCCTCGCCGAAGTCGAGCGCCTCGAGCGGCACCCGTTCGTCGACTCCGTGGAACATCCTCGGAAACGCGAAGTCGTCCGGCAGCAGCAAGGGGATGAAGCCATATCCGTCAATCCCGATGCGGCGCAGTGGCTTCGCGTCGGTCCCGCCGGGGATGAGGTGCGGCAGGATGATCGCGCCGGGGTCGACCTCGGCGATGATCTGCTGCAACTGATTGATCACGCGACCGGCGAAAGGCGCCTCGAACGCGGGCAACTCGATGAGCGTGCGCACCTCGACGTCGTCGCCGACCACCTCGCGAACGTGAGCGATCGCCTCGGCCGCGCACCCCGGGATGAAACGCAGATCGACCGTCGCCGTCGCCGTCTCGGGCACGACGTTCTCCTTATAGCCGCCCGCCACGATCGTCACGTTCGAGACGTTGCGCAGGCCGGCCCGGATGCGGGAAGCGCTGGGTCCGACGACCAACGCCAGCTGCTCGGGCGTGACCTCGGGATCAGCGCCGGCGAGTTCGCGAAGACGCGCGAGCAGGGTCGCCGTGGTGTCGGTCATCACGAGCGGCCACTCGATCTCACCGATCCGGCTGACAGCACGGGCAAGGGTGAGGATCGGGTTGTCGACCGCGGGGAGAGACCCGTGACCGGACTGGCCCCGGGCCGAGAGCTCGAGCCACAGCACGCCCTTCTCGCCCGTGTTCATCAGGTACGCGCGCTGCCCAAAGACGTTGACGCTGTATCCGCCACCCTCCCCGATCGCGGTGTCCACCCCGGCGAGCGCCTCGGGGTGTGCGTCGACCAGCCAGTCCGACCCGTCCTCCGTGCCGCCCTCTTCGTCGGCGAAGAACGCCAGCACGATGTCGCTTCGCGGCTTGAACCCTTCAGCCACCAGGCGTGAGACGGCGGCGAGGATCATCGCCGCGTAGTTCTTCATGTCAACGGCACCACGGCCCCACAGCATCCCGTCGACGATCACTCCGGCGAACGGCGGATAGGTCCACGCGGCCGGATCGGCGGGCACGACGTCGAGGTGCGCGTGCAGCATGAGCGCGGGCAGCGAGGGATCGGCGCCGCGCCAACGAGCGACGAGGTTGGTGCGCCCAGGTGTGCGCTCGTAGCGCGTCGCGTCGATCCCGAGTCCGGCCAGGACGGCTTCCACATAGTCGGCGGCGACCGACTCGGGCTCGAAACGGCCGGAGCCGTAGTTCGACGTGTCGATGCGGATGAGATCGCGCGCGATGCGCACGACATCGCTCAGCGCAGTGTCCGCGGGCGGGAAGGGAACGGGCGCACTCACGGCAGCAGCGTTCGGGCCTTCTCGAGCGCGCCGCTGTACGCGACCCGCAGTGCTGTGAACTCCTGCATCACGCCGATGGTGTGCGCACCCTCCTCGATCGCGAGGCGCTGCTCCACCTCGCTCCACGCGGGCATCATCCAGGGCTTGCCCGCCTCGCGCGCCGCCGCGGCGATACGGCGCAGGGAACGATCGCTGAAGTCGTCGAACACGTAGCCCCCTCCGCCGCGACGCGCGAACAGGTCGCCAGGGCCGACGAAGACGCCGTCGACCACGTCGAGGGCGAGGATCGCCTCGACGTCGTCGAGCGCCGCGGGGTCTTCGATCATCGGAAGACAGAGCGTCTGGCGATTGTGCGTGCCCGCCCACGCGGCGTCGAACCCGATGTAGTCCATGGTGCGCCCGCCCGCGAGGCTCCGGTCGCCCAGCGGCGGCAGCTTGGCCAGGCCGCAGACCTCGGCCGCCTGGGCGACGTCGAGGATGTGCGGGATGATGACGCCGTCCGCTCCGAAGTCGAGCGCCTGCTGGATGGGGGAGCGTTCCGGCGCTCCGACCTTGACGAGCATGGTCATGCCGAGCGACTTGGTGAACGGAATCATCCGGTTCAGGTCGGCGAGATCGAAGTTACCGTGCTCGACGTCGAAGATCACCGTGTCGTAGCCGGCGCGGCCGACGATCTCGATGCCGGCGACGTTCGGGGTGCTGAACCAGGCAGCGAATCGTGGGGCGGTCATGCGACGGCGCTCCTTCCCGCGCTCGCGAGCGCGTCCAGGGCGGCCAGGTCATCGCCGGGGAGGATGAGCTCGGCCAGGGTGGTCTCGCCCGCGCGCACGCGGGCCATGGCGGGAGGCTCCCACGCCATCATCTGTCGGACCCGCTCGATGAGGCCCTCGAGCACGGCCGGTTCGGCGAAGAGCACGCCGTTCTCGTCTGCCATCGCGATCATCCCGGGCCGGACGGTGGCGCCTCCGATCGTCACCGGAACGTTGATCCCGCCCTGCACAGGCTTGTCAGGTTGCGTGCGCGTGGTGAAGGGGGCCAGTCCGCGACCGAGGACGACCATGCCGCTCCCGCGCAGTTCGACGACGTCGGTCACCGTACCCTCCACGGCCACGCCGACCGCGCCGCGCGCCGCAAGGGAGCCGGCGACGCCGCCGCCGATGCTCGCGTGCGTCGTGTTGTGCCCGTTGTCGACGACGACGAAGTCGCCCGGCTCGACGAGTTTGGTCATGTAGTGCACGAGCCGCGAGTCTGTCGCGACGAGCTTGACCGTCACGACACGACCGACGGTGAGCGTTTCGCCGCCGGCGACGCGATGGATGCCGCGGGCGACGCCGTCTTCGACGATGTGCCCGAAGGTCGGCAGGTCGAGCCCGCGCAAGGTGTCGAGCAGGTCACGGTCGACCGCCGGTGCCGGCAGCACCTGCACGTCGGCTGCGACGCTCACGCAGCGGCTCCGACGCTGGAGAGGAACGTCCGCAGGCGGGGGTTCTCGCTGCCGACGAAGACCTCTTCGGGGGTGCCGACGACGCGCACGGCGCCCTCGGTCATGAAGACGACGCGGTCGGCCACCTCGCGGGCGAAGCCCATCTCGTGGGTGACGATGATCATCGTCTGGCCCTGCGCGCTGAGTTCGCGCATGACGGCGAGGACGTCTTCGACGAGCTCGGGATCGAGCGCGCTCGTCGGCTCGTCGAAGAGCAGTACTTCGGGCGAGTTCGCGAGCGCGCGGGCGATCGCGACGCGCTGCTGCTGGCCTCCGGACAGCTCCGAAGGGTAGTGCCCCGCACGATCGGCGAGACCGACGCGCTCGAGCAGGGCCGCAGCGGCCTGACGGGCCGCCTTCGGCTTGATCCCGCGCACGTGGATGGGGGCGTGAGCCACGTTCTCGAGAGCGGTCATGTGGGGGAAGAGATTGAACTGCTGGAAGACCATGCCCAGGCGTGCGCGCTGCCGGGTGATCGCCTTGTCGGGCAGGTGCACGAGGCGGTGACCGACCTGCTCGTATCCGAGGAGTTCGTCGTCGAGGTAGATCGAGCCGCTGTCGATGGACTCGAGCATGTTCAGCGTGCGCAGGAACGTCGATTTGCCCGCGCCGGAGGGACCGATGAGAGCGACGGTCTCTCCGCGCTGCACATCCAGCGACACCTTGTCGAGCACGAGGTTGTGGCCGAAGTGCTTGCTGACCTCGTGGGCGCGGAGGAGGGGGGTGGAGGTCATCGGACAGCGCCTTCCATGTCGGTCTCGGTGGCGACGACGACGGCCGCAGCCTTGGGGGTACGTGACCCGGTGCGCTTCACGACCCGGCGGGTGAAACCGCGGCCGAAGCGGCGCTCGAGCCGGCCCTGCAGGAAGTACAGGACGCTGGTGCAGACGAGGTACCAGATGCTGGCGACGATGAGCAGCGGGATGACCTTGCCGGTCGTCACGTAGATGCCCTGCGCCGTGTAGAAGAGGTCGGTCACCGCCATCACCGAGACGAGCGACGTTCCCTTCAACATAATGATGATCTGATTGCCGGTCGGCGGCACGATGCCGCGCATCGCCTGCGGCAGCACGATCTGCAGGAAGGTCTTGCGCCCCGACATACCCAGCGACTGCGCCGCCTCGACCTGGCCGTGCGGCACGGACAGCAGGCCTCCGCGCACGACCTCGCCCATGTACGCGGCCTCGTTGAGGCCGAGGCCCAGGAGGGCCGCCATGATCGGGCTGATCACGTCGTTCGTGCTCGCGCTGATGAACGGCTCCATGCCGGGCAGGCCGATCTCGATACGCGGCACGAAGATCGCGATGTTGTACCAGAAGATCAGCTGCACGAGCGTGGGTGTGCCGCGGAAGAACCAGACGTAGGTGTTGGCGACGCTGCTGACCAGCTTGTTCGACGACATCCGCCCGGCGGCGAGGAGCACGCCGAGCACGATGCCGATGATCATGGCGCCGATCGTGAGATAGATCGTGATCCAGAGACCGTCGAGGATTGCCGGGAAGAAGAGGTACCCCACGATGACGGGCCACTCGACGGTGGGGTTCGTCGCGAAAGTCCAGACGATCGCGGCGGCGAACAGGCCGACGGCGATCGTTGCGAGCCACTGGCCCGGCCGCTGTCTGCGGCCCGCGGTGGAAACGTCGACGGGTGTCGATGCGCTCATGTGGGGTTCCTCTTCCCAGGGGGTGCGTCGGGAGTCAGCGCGGATGCGCCGGGATCAGGGTGCGACGGCGAGGTTGATACCGAACTCGTCCATCGCGTTGCCCTTGATGTCGTACTTGGTGAGCAGCGCGTCGTAGAAACCGGCTTCCTTGAGGCCGTTCCAGACGCCGAGCATCGGATCGATCAGTTCGCTGCCCTTTGGTGCGTAGGTGCCGACCCAGAACGGGGGGAAGCCGTTATCGGTGCTGTTGGCGCCCGAGAGCACGAGGTAGTCGTCCTGGTTCGCGTAGTACGTCAGCGGGATCTGCGACGAGAACGCCGCGTCGGCGCGACCCGACTTCACGGCGAGGATGGCGCTGTCCTGGTCGGCGTAGAGGGCGATGTCGATGGGTTCGTCGGCGCACTTCGCGCTCGCGTTCTCAAGCACGGTCTGCGCCGTGCCGCCCTTGAGGGTGGCTATGGTCGCGCCGCACGCGCTTTCGAGCGAGTCGACTGTGACGGTAGCGTCCTTCGTCTGGATGAAGACGACGTACTCGGCCACCCAGACGGCGAAGTCGTAGTTCTGCTGGGTGGCGGGGATGTTGCTGAGCGGCGAGAGGCCGATGTCGTAGCGGTCGCTCGTGAAGCCGGTGAAGATGTCGGCCTGCGTGGGCGCGACCTCGAGCTCGACGTCGAGGCCGGTGAGGGCTTCGATCGCCGCCGCCGTGTCCCAGTTGATGCCGATGTCGGTCGTGCCGTCGGCATCCTTGTACGAGTACGGCGGCAGGGGGATCGCGGCGGCGCGGATGACGCCCGCCTCGACGACCTCGGCGGGGAAGAGATCCTGGATCTCCTGGCTGAACTCGGGGGTGGGAAGCTCGGATGCGGTGGTCTCCTCTACGGCGGCGGGCTCTGCTGCGGGGGTTGCGCAGCCGGCCATCGCCAGCAGCGACAGGGTCGCGACGCCGGCGACGGCGACGCGGGCGAGAGTGGTGCGAAGGGCCATCGGCCTTCTCCTTCGAGACGGGGTGATGCGCTGGTGTGGGTTGGTGCTGCATCACTGTAGGCAGTCCCGTGTTTCATTCGTGTAACAGAAACGTGCTTGAAACCTAATGTTGTTAGAAAACAAGTCTGCAGAACCTTACTTCTTACGGAGAACGACAGTGCGCTACGACGGTCCGATCATCGACGCCCACACCCACCTCTGGGACCTTTCTATGGGCAAGCACCCGTGGCTGGCGCCGTCGGGCGGCTTCGGTCCGCCGGGACGGCTGGACCAGCTGAAGGGCAAGGACTATCTCCTCGAGCACTACCGCGCAGACATCGACGGAGTCGGCGTGGTCGCGTCGACGCACGTCGAGGCGCTGTGGGATGCCGCGTCCAGCCCCGTCGAGGAGACGGCGTGGCTCGAGAGCCTCGACGGCGGATTGCTCGCTTCGCGTTACGTCGGCGGGGCGGTCTTCGGCCGCGCTGACACCGAAGAGATCCTTCGCGCGCAGGCGTCGTATGAACGGATGCGCGGCGTACGTCAGGTGATCGCGTGGACTCCCGACCCGAATCGCCGCATGGCCGCGACCGAGGGCATCGCGCGCGGCGGGGCCTGGCGGGCGGCCCTGCCGGTGCTGCGAGAGCTCGACCTCCACCTCGAACTGCTCATCTACCCTCATCAGGCGCAGGATGTCGCGGCGCTCGCGGCGGACTACCCCGATCTGCCGATCGTGGTGAACCACATCGGCAGCCCCATTGAACAGGACGAGGCCGGGGTCGGTCGCTGGCGAGCCGCGATCGACACGCTGGCCGCGCACCCGAACACGTTCATGAAGCTCTCTGCCGCGGCCGCCTACCCCGCCGAGAAATCCGTCGACGCCATGCGGCCCTTCGTGGTGCCGATCGTCGAGACGTTCGGCGCGGACCGTGTGATGTGGGGGAGCGATTTTCCCGTCGGCACCCTCGTCGGTTGGAGCTACGGCCGCTACCTCGAGGCGTATCGCCGTCTGCTGGACCAACGAACGCCCGCCGAGCAGGCCGCGATCCTGTTCGGCACGGCGAACCGCCTCTACCGATTCGGATTGTGACGTCGTTCGGCGGAGGGCGTCACTTCTCGCCCGCGAGCGGCAGCGCCATCAGCATCCGCTCCGCCACCTGATCGGGCTCTTCGCGCACGATCACGATCGACGTCTCGGTCTGCTGAACGCCGGGGATCGACCAGATCTGCGACGCGAGGATCTGGCGGAGGTCGTCCCACCCGTGCGCACGGAGCTTGACGAGCATGTCGGCGCCGCCGGTGACGAGGCTGATCTCCTCGACGCCGCGCACCTGGCGCAGCGCATCGAAGACCGCCCCCTGTTCCTGGCCGACGGCATTCTCGATGGAGAGGTAGGCGACCGTGGAGTGGCCGAGCCTCTCCCAGTCGATGTCGACGCTGAACCCGCGGATGATGCCTTTCGCCTTGAGGCGCGCAATCCGATCGGCCACCGCGGGCGACGACATGCCGAGCACTTCGGCGAGATGACGCTGTGCGACCCGGGCATCCCGCAGCAGCTCGACGAGCAGCTGCCTGTCGATCGCGTCGATCTCGACCTCGGTCGCCGACGGCTGGATGCGGTCGGCGAAACTCTTCAGAGGAGTATCGGTCGGGCCCTTGGTCATTCGCGTGTCCCCCATGGTGCGTCGTTGCTTTGGGCGTCCGGGTGCCTTCCATTCGAAGGCCGGACGAGCGTGAAACCTATCACAGACACCCTCTCGCGCAGGTTACGCCGTATTGCCGTCGTCAGCGGTGTCACGCAGTCGCGGCGCCCAGGTGAGGGCGACGAGCGCTGCGACTCCTGCGAACGCCACCGCGCCGAGAGCGGCGACCACGATTCCGGTCATGTTGCCGATCCATCCCACCGCCAGCACGATGACGGCGGCGCCGGCGTAGGTGACGGCCGCGTAGAGCGAGGAGAGCGCCCCCTGGCGAGCGGGCGAGCTGCTGCGTGTGAGGGCGACGAGGCCGGCGCGGTACGAGACCCCGATGCCGGCACCTAGAAGAGCGAAGCCGATCAGGGCGAGGACATCAACGCCCGTCATCGCCCCCGCCACGATGCCGGCGGCGCCGACGGCCATGGCGACCAGGCCGCTCATCCAGGGGGCGACGCGCGCGAACCAGGGGCTCGCGAGCTGGGCCACGGCACTTGCACCCAACATGAGCGCCGGCCCGACGGCGCGGACGACGGGTTGGCCGAGGTCGGCGAAGATCGTGGCGCCGAACACGATGGCGACGCTCACGCCGAACCAGCCAATCACGCCGGTCGCGATCATGCGCACGGCGGAGGGATCGATGCGCATGGTGGCGATCGAGGTCGACACCGTCCCCAGAGCGACGCGGTTCTGTGTGCGGCGCAGGTGCAGCACCACCGACGCCGCCAGCAGCAGGGCCCCCAGCAGTGCGGCGTGGCCGAGGGTGACGGCCTGGGGCGAGCTCTCGGCGAGCAGGCTGACGACGAGCTGCGACGCGGTGGTTCCCAGCACAGCGCCCACGAGGTTGCCGGTCGCGGCCAACGCACGACCCGGGGCGCCGATGGCGGCGACCACGAGGGCCGCGGCCGAGCCGGTGCCCATCCCGCCGCCGATACCGGCCACGGCGCGACCGAGCAGGATCGACCACTCCTGCGTGTTCGCGAGCAGCAGGTCGCTGATGATCGCGACGGCGATGCCGGCCAGCAGCAGCGGGGCGGCGTGCCGGGTGAACCGCGGCCGGGACAGCACCAGCAGCACGACGACGAGCACGCCGACGTAGCTGACGAAGGTGAGCGAGAGCAGGAACGGATCGAGTCCGAGCAGGTCGCGGTAGACGGGCAGCAGCGGGTTGACGGCGTTGGTGCCCGCCAGAAGGGTGGCGAAACTCGCGGCGACGATCGCCGCCTGAGCGAGGGCGAGTGCGCGCTCGGTGTTCACGGTGTTCGGAGCAATGGCCACGTCATCCTCACTTACTAAAACGAAACACGCCTGTTACTTAACATCGTAAACTCCATAGCGATCGGATCTTCTACTTCGAAAGGGGCCTGGAATGGCCATGATCTTCGCCCGCCGGATGTCACGGGTGCGCCCCTCGGCGATCCGGGAGCTGCTCGCGCACGGCGCCGACCCCGACCTCATCTCATTCGGCGGCGGCTATCCCGACCAGCGACTGTTCCCCCTCGACGACCTTCGCGCGGTGCTCGACGACCTGCTGCGCCCCGAGCGGTCGCAAGTGTTGCAGTACGCGACATCCGAGGGTCTTCCGGCGCTTCGGGCCCTCATCGCCGAGCGCATGCGCGCCGGCGGAACCCCGACGTCGGCCGACGACGTCCTCGTGCTCAGCGGGGGTCAGCAGGGGCTCGACCTGGTCGCGAAGCTCCTCGTCGATCCGGGCGACACGATCATCGTCGAAGACCCGACGTTCCTCGGCGCCCTGATCGCCTTCGCGCCACTCGAACCCTCGTACGCCACCGTGCGCATGGACGAGCAGGGCATGGATGTCGAGCGCCTCGCGGAGGTGCTGCGCGCGAATCCCGACGCGAAGTTCATCTACACGGTGCCGGACTTCCACAATCCCACCGGCGTGACGATGTCGATCGAACGCCGGAGGCGACTCATCGAGCTCGCCAACGAGTACGACGTGCTCGTGCTCGAAGACACCCCGTATCGCGAACTGTGTTTCGAAGGAGTGCAGGCGCCGACGCTCGCGAGCCTGGACACCGAGGGACGCGTGGTGCACCTCAGCAGCTTTTCCAAGATCCTGGCTCCCGGCCTGCGGCTGGGGTGGCTCACCGCATCCCCCGAGATCCGAGAGCGGCTCGGGCTGCTCAAGCTCGCCGCCGACACCCAGTCGGGCACTCTGGCGATGGCCGCCACGGCGGCGTACCTGAAGGGTTTCGACATCGACGCCCACGTGCAGAGGCTGCGCGACGTCTACCGCGCCAAGCGCGACCTCATGATCCGCACGATCGACGAGACCTTCCCCGACACCGTGGCGCGCACCTATCCCACCGGCGGTCTGTTCACGTGGCTGACCTTTCCCGAGGGTTTCGACTCCGCCCGCTTCATGGCCGAGGTAGCCGTGCCCGAGGCAAAGGTCGCGTACGTGCCTGGCGCCACGTTCTTCGCCGTCGACCCTCGGCCCAACCACGCGCGGGTCAACTTCTCCAGCGTGCCCGAGGAGCAGATCGTCGCAGGCATCACCCGCCTCGGCGAGGCGCTGCACCGCGCCGTCGCAGAGATCCGTCTCGTCGACGCCGATTTCGCCACCCTCACATCCCAGAAGGAGCCCGTTGCATGACCGCCACGAACCCCGACCTCGCCGCGGCCCTCAAGGCGATGCCTCTCGTCGACCACCACGTGCACAGTGTGCTGAAAGACCCGATGGCCGAGGCGCAGCTGCTCGACGCCCTCACGGAGGCCGACCACCCGATCGATCGGCAGACCACCTTCGACACGCAGGTCGGCTTCGCGATCCGTCGGTACTGCGCGCCGGTGCTCGGTCTCGCGCCCTTCGCGACGCCGGACGAGTACCTCGCCCGGCGTGAGGAGCTCGGTTTCGAGGAGGTGACCCGCCTGCTGCTCTCCGACGCCGGCATCGGTACCTACCTCATCGACGGCGGCTACAACCCGCAGGCGCTGCTGCCGGTCGAACGCATGATGGAGCTCGCCGGGGGCGCCCGGGCCGAGGCGATCATCCGCCTGGAGACGACGGCCGAGGCGGTCATGGCCGCGTCGTCCTCGGGTGCGGACTTCGTCGCGCGCCTTTATCCCGCCCTCGAAGCCGCCGCCGTGGGAGCGGTCGGATGGAAGACCGTCGCGGCGTACCGCACCGGACTCGACCTCGACCCCGCCAAGCCGACCGACGCCGAACTCGCCGAGGCCGTCGAGGCCTGGTTCGCTGCCGGTTCGCCGGGCGCCCCGGCGCGCCTGGTCGACCGGGCAATCGTGCGCCACCTCATCTGGTGGGCGCTGGAGCGTGGCGACGTCGTGCAGGTGCACGCGGGGTTCGGCAACACCAACCTGCACCTGCCGACCGCGAATCCTGCCGTGATGCAGCGCTTCGTCGCGGCGACGCAGCACACGGGCGGACGCATCGTGTTTCTGCACTGCTACCCGTTCCTGCGCGAGGCGGGATACCTCGCGCAGGTGTACCCGCACGTCTATCTGGACGCGGGCCTCACCATCAATTACCTCGGCGCGAACGCCGATGCCGCGGTGCGCGAGACGCTCGATCTCGCCCCGTTCACCAAGGTGCTGTTCTCGAGTGACGCGTGGGGCGCGCCCGAACTCGTGCAGCTCGGAGCGCGCCTGTGGCGCGACGCGACGGCCCGCGTGCTCTCGGACTACATGTCGGTGCACCGGTGGCCGCTCGCCGAGGCGATCCGCGTCGCGGAGTTGGTTGCTTGGCGCAACGCCGAGGCGCTGTACCGACGTGCTTTCCCCTCCGGTCGATGACGTCCTCTCAGCCGACGACGGCCCCAGTCCCCGCGCATCAGCCCTGGGCGGGGTCGGCCATTCGCGCATGCCGAGCAACTGCGCGCGCAGCGAGTCAGGAGAGGTTGGTGAGGGCTTTCGTCGCGACAAGAATGCGCTGGTCTCCGCGAAGATCTGCGTCGTGCTGCCGCACGGTAGCTCGCCGCGGTTCGCACCGCTTCGGTTCCCAAGACCCTGCCAAGGTGGCGTCCTCCTGCACTCTCTAGCACGGCAGCCCGACTGGGCGTGACGCTCGCCGGCGTCGCTCGCCGTGCCGGATACTCCAGTCGACGGCATCTCTCGCATTCCGTGGAAGTTCGCTGGCGGCGTCCACGACAAAGGAGCTCCAGCGTCACAGGCCGGTCGAGGATCTCAACCGCCGGCATCGGCAGGGAGGACGCCGGCCTCCACGTCTTGAAGTGCACGCCGACCAACCCGGTCCAGACGGGGCAGCAGAACTCGTATGCGCGCGACGGCATCGTGACGACGCAGCCGTCGGAGTAGTCGGTCACGCGGATGTCGACGCCGCCGCGGATGCGGAACGCCGCCCGAGGCAGATGATCAGCAGCCTCGCGGACGGCGACGGCGACGGCGACGGCGGCAGCGACGGCGGCAGCGTCAGCCGCGCGTACGGCGGCGTCCCCTCCAAGTAGTCGAGGTCATCGATCAGCCCTCCAGCGGCCGTCGGGGCACTCTGGACACGTGCTCCATGCGGACACGTGTCTCGCAGCGACGCGCGCCGCGTGGCCGAGCGATCGCGGCGGGGAGGGCGCCGCGCCGGGTTCTGCGCGGCGCTGACAGACTGCCCGCATCACGACATGTCACTGCGCGAGCCGCCCCGCCGATGCCAGGCGACGCGTGAGGGTTCGTGCCGCCTGCCGCAGAGGGGATGCGGCTCGAAGCCCGTCGAAGACGTCCGTGCGCCCCGACACCGAGATCGCTCCTACGAGGACGCCGCCGGGCGCGAAGAACGCAGCGGCCAGGGAGGAGGAGTCTGGCGCGAACTCGCGGTCCTCGGTCGCCAGTTCGCCGCTGCGGATCGCGACCAGCTGCCGCTGAAGGGTGGCGTTCTCACTGAAGACCGACGGCGTCTGGGCCGCCGACGATGCGCGGGACCCGTCATCCGGTATCGCGTCGCGCGAGTGCGCGAGGAGGATCTTCCCGGGCGCCGTGGTGGCGCCTGGCAGCCGGGCGCCCACGCGCACGCGCGAGGGCGCTCCCGAGCGGCCGCGCACCGCGGCGATGCAGACCATCTCACCGCCGTCCGGGATCGCCAGGTGCACGTCGTCGCCGGTCGCGTCACGCAGCTCGAGCATCACCGGCAGCGCCACGGATCGAAGCTCGCGCGGTTCCCTGGCCAGCTCGCCGAGTTCGAACACGCGCAGCCCGAGATGGATGAGTCGGCCGTCGCGCTCGAGGTATCGATGCCGAACGAGCGTTGCGACCAGGCGCGAGACCGTGGATTTCGGGAGGCCCGAGTGCCGCGCGAGCTCCGAGAGACCGAGGCCGCGGTCCTGATCGTCGAACGCCTGAAGAATCTGGGTCATGCGGTCCAGCACGCCCAGAGTGGCGTCGGCGCTCTCCTTCATCACCCCGCTGTCGTCGCCAAACGACGGGTCAGCACCAGTGCGGCATGCCGCACGAGCGGTGCCACCCGATCCGGGTCCATGTCGTTCACCGGTCCCGCCGCCGAAATGGCGGCGACCGGAGCGCGCTCGAGCGAAAGTACCGGGCTCGCGATCCCGATCACGCCAGGGAAGGTGCCGCAACGATCGAGTGCGACGCCCTCGGAGCGGATCGACGGGAACTCGCGCTCGAGCGAGTCCCGCTGATCAGCGTCGAGATCCGTGATGACCTGCGTCAAGGTCGCATCGCCATCCGCAAACGCGAGGACCGCCTTGCCCAGGGCCGTGGTCGCCGACGGCACCCGCGCGCCCGCGCGCGACGGAGCCGGCCTCAGCCGGCCGCGCACCGAGATCACCGAGAGCATGTGACAGCCCTCCTGCACCGCGACATTGAGGTGCTCGCCGGTCGCGTTGTAGAGTTCCGCCAGGACCGGCATGGCCGCGGCACGCAGCCTGCGCGGCGTAGTCGCGCGAGCACCGAGTTCGAACAGCCGCAGGCCGATTTGCACGCTACGATCGGTCCGCGTGAGATAGCGCTGGCGGACGAGGTCGCCGACGAGGCGCGACACGGTCGATTTCGGGATGCCGGTGGTCGCGGCGATGTGGGCGATGCTGCTCTCGCCGTCGGCCTCGCGGACGGCGTTCAAAACAGCGAGGATGCGGTCGAGCACTGAAACGCGCTCGTGTCCGGGGGCGGAACGCATGCACTGAAGTATCCGCTTGCACGCCGTCGATTCTCGAGCGGTCCCACTGAGTGGAACACCGGAGGCCCGGAGCCGTCGATGACGCCTCCGGACCTCCGGAATGTTGTTCTGCGCGGTGAGTCGTGTCAACTCAGGCGGCGCAGAAGGGCGTGATGCCCATTGTGCTGTGGATCCCGGCGACGACGTGCTGCTTGAAGAACTGATCTCCGGGCAGGGGTGCGTCGGTCCAGGCCGCGACGTCGTGTCCGAGCGTGGTCAGCCATGCCTTCGCGCCGTCGTAGTACTGGCACCAGCTGATCGGGTGGTGTTCCCCGTGCCCGTCGGGACGGGCCTGGCTGGTGACCGGGTCGACCTCCAGGAGCACGTTCACTCCATCCGGGAACGGGCGCAGGTTGTACCACTCGTCCTTGAACAGCCACGTCTCGGGCATGAATGACGTGGACGTGTCGCGGTTGTTGATGACCTCGACGGTGCCCTCACGGTTGGGGCCGTGGTTGAGGAAGTTCGCGTTGCCCAGGAGGCCCTCGTAGTACTTCCAGTCGTATTCCGCGCCGAACGCGTTGTGGATGCCGACGAACCCGCCGCCACCGCGCACGTACGCCACGAGCCGGTCCTGCGCGGCCGGGTCGAACGTGTCCCGGTTGCCGCTCAGGTTGATGACGGTCTGGTACCGCTCCAGGTTGGTGAACTGCGTCAGGTCCTCGGTGTAGTCCACCGCGATCCCGGACTCCTCCAGCCAGGACTTCAATGCCGCCTGGGCGACGTTGTTCGCCGCCAGCGGCGGGTTCAGTCCGGCCGGCAGCGGGGAGCCCAGGTGCGCGTGACGGGGACCGGCGGTGCGGCTCCAGATCAGCACCCGCTTGTCTTCGCCCTCGACCCAGCCGTTGCCGCCCTCCTCGTTGAAGCACTCCGCATCCACGCCGCGACACACCCCGTAGTACGAGTCGTACCCGCCGGTCGCCGTCGCGGTGAACGGGTTCCCGAACCGCTCACCCGTCGCGGTGACCGTGACCGACCCCGTCGGCAGCGGAAGCGTCTTCACCCGCGTGTTCAGCGACACCGACACGGTCGCATCGGGCGCGACGTTCGTGAACGTCTTCGAACCGAACGAGGCTTCGACCTTGATCGTCGCCGGCACCGCCGCAGTGTTCGTCGCCGACACCGACACATACACCGTCGACCCCAGCATCCGCGGCGTCACCGACACCTCCGGAACGTTGTCCGCCGGCGCCGCGCAGAAAGGCTGGATGCCCATCGTGCTTTCGATGCCCGCGATCACGTGCTGCGCGAAGAATTCCTCTCCGGGAAGGGGCGCGTCGGTCCAGGCGGCGGCGTCGTGTCCGAGCGTGGTCAGCCATGCCTTCGCGCCGTCGTAGTACTGGCACCAGCTGAGGGGATGCACCGCGCCGTGGCCCTGCGGCCGCGCCATGCTGGTCACCGGGTCGACCTCGAGCAGGACGTTGACGTTCGTGGGGAAGGGATCCAGGTTGTAGAACTCATCCTTGAACTGCCACGTGTCGGGCATGAAAGACGTCGACACGTCCTGGTCGTTGATGACCTCGACGGTGCCCTCACGGTTGGGGCCGTGATTGAGGAAGTTTGCGTTGCCCAGGAGGCCCTCGTAGTACGGCCAGTCGTATTCGGCTCCGAAGGCGTTGTGGATTCCGACGAACCCGCCCCCACCCTGCAAGTAGCCGACGAGCTCCGCTTCCGCTGCAGGATCGAACGTGTCCCGGTTCCCGCTCAGGTTGATGACGGTCTGGTACCTTTCGAGGTCGGTGAACTGGCTGAGGTCCTCGGTGTAGTCCACGGCGATGCCGCGGCCTACGAGCCAGGACTTCAGCGCAGCCTGGGCGACATTGTTCGTCGCGAGCGGAGGGTTCAGCCCAGGCGGGAGCGGCGTGCCCAGGTGGGCGTGACGGGGACCAGCGGTGCGGCTCCAGATGAGCACCCGCTTCTCCTCCCCCTCGACCCAGCCGTTGCCGCCGTCCTCGTTGAAGCATTCCGGATCCAACCCACGACACACCCCGTAGACGGGGTCGACGGCTGCAGCGCTGACAGCGGTCACCTGCGTGCTCGTGCCGATACTGCTCACCGCCGCTCCACCGGTCAGCATGCCGATCCCGAGCGTCGCCGCAGAAGCGAGCGCGACCCCCGAGAGAACTCTGAACTTCATGTGATCTCCTTTGATCGTGCCGGCACCCCGGAACGGTCTGAACACACGACGCCCGGGCTCGACACGACGCTAGGACCCTGCCGACAGGACGGGCAAAGCTCGTTCCACCCAGTAGGCCGCGTCGGAAGCTGATGGTCGGGCATCGCGAGGCGACCGCCCACGACGGTGTACCACTCGGTGGGCCGATCGGTTGCCGACGCCGAGAGCCCCGGCTTAGCATCCGAGCGCCGACCAAGCGGCCGACACCCAAGCTTCGGCCCCGGACGGCGACATCCGCAGAGACGCGGGGCGGGCGCGTACCGCCACCCGTCTGATCGACGACGATCAAGGAGCAGCGATGCGCAGACCATGGACGACGAGGCTCGGAGCCGCGGGGGTGTGCGCCCTGGCGCTGACTCTCGCGATCGCGGCCTCACCAGCCACAGCGCTGGGGACAGGATCGGATCCCGTCCCGCCGGCGGGCCTCACCGGGGTGGAGCCGACCGGCGCCAACATGCCGACGGTCGGCGGCAACCTCGGCAATCAGCACTACTCAGGCCTCACGCAGATCACGAAGGAGAACCTCGACCAACTTGCGCCGACGTGGCGCACGCACCTCTCGGCCGTGGCGCCCGCGACCGATGACACGGGCCAGCAGACGACGCCCATCGTCGTCGACGGCGTCATCTACCTCGATACCCCGAGCGGCGGCGTCATCGCGGTGGAGGGCGCTTCCGGCGATCCCGTGTGGAAGTGGGAAGGCGGCACGTACGGGCTGTCCGGGACCCGTCGCGGCGTGTCGGCCGGCGACGGCAAGATCTTCACTCTCGCCGGCGGCAGTCGGGTCGTCGCCCTTGATCAGGCCACGGGAGCCGAGGTCTGGGCAGTGCAGCCCCAGGGCGCCGAGGGCGAGAACCTGGGCCGCGTGGGCAAGGTGGCCACGGTCTACTCGAACGGCATCGTCTATGCCCACGCCGCGGACGGCGACCGCGGGGCCGTCGTGGCGCTCGACGCCGACGACGGATCGTACCTGTGGCACTTCTTCGGGGGGCCGCAGCGCGGCGAGACGTTCACCGGTGTGGATGGCGTCACCTTCGACGCATCCGAGACGTGGGGCCCGGTCCTGCCGGACGGCACCGACTGCGCCGAGGAAGGTGGAGCGACCTCATGGATGCATGGCTCGGTCGACCCCGCGCTCAACATGTACTACATGACCTTCGGCAACGCCCGGAGCTGCACCTCATCGCAGGACGGCTCGCTGCGCCCCGGCGACAACCTGTTCTCGAGCACGATCGTCGCGGTGGATGCCGTCACCGGTGACTACAAGTGGCACCACCAGTCGATCCGTCACGACGTCTGGGACATGGACAACGTCCACCCGCCGACGCTCGCCGACATCCAGGTCGACGGCGTGGAGCGCAAGGTGGTCTTCTACGGCAGCAAGTCGGGTCACCAGTTCGTGATCGACCGCACGAACGGCGAGCCTGTGCTGCCGGTGATCGACAAGCCGATGATCACCGACTCGCGGCAGAATCAGCCGAACACGCAGCCCTTCCCTGAGACGCGGCTGCTGCCGGACTGCCTCGTGTGGGAGAAGCTCGACCCGGCCAACATCCCGGGCGACCCCTGGCGCGGCGTGCCGAACTACAACGGCTACCAGCCCGACGCCGACGGGAACCTCGTGTTCAACCCCGACAGCTACGTCGCGGTGGATGAGCCGTACCTGACGTACCCCGAGGGATCGTCCGGTCACCGCGAGGGATGCATGTACGATCCGCAGTGGAACGCGCCGATCCTGTCGACCACGAGTCAGAACGGCGGCGGCGACTGGTCGAACCAGTCCTACAGCCACAGCACGAACCTCGTGTACTTCCCGTACGGCACCAATCCCGTTGCGCACTACAACGGCGCGTCGGCGAACGGCCTGCGGGCGATCGGTCAATACCAGACCGGCGGCATCCTGGCGTACGACGCGTCGACCGGTGAGGTCGTGTGGCGCAACCACCTCGGCACGGACATGTCGCACGGTCAGGGCCCGCTGACGACGGCATCCGATCTCCTCGTCGTGGGGCAGATCGACGGACGCGCGCTCATCATGGACGCCGTCGACGGCGACGTCCTCTGGGAGTTCCAGACCGGATCGGGCATCTCTGGGGCGCCGGTGACGTACGAGATCGACGGCGAGCAGTACATCGCCGTGATCGCGGCGGGATCGACGAACCCCTACGGAGGCTCGGTCACTCAGGGCGACTCGCTGTGGGCGTTCAAGCTCGGTGGCACCTACACCACCGACTCGGGGAGCCAGGAGGGGCCGCAGACGGCACCCCTGACGATCCGCCGTCCCGTGAGCGGATCGGCCGTCGCGGGCGAGACGGTGGACAACACGGTGCTGCTTGCTCGGACCAGCCGCACCGCCGACACCGCAGCGGCGCGGGACAGCGTGTCGACCAACGCGATGCAGCCGACGCACCTGCGGGTGCCCGTCGGAACGACGGTGACCTTCCGCAACCCGGGCGCCGAGACGTTCCCGAACTTCCCGAACCTGAAGCCGCACTGTGCGACGCAGTTCTTCGAGGGCGAGTTCAACGTCAAGCTGCAGCCGGGCGAGACGTACGAGCACACGTTCACCCGTGCCGGCGAGTACTTCTTCAACGACTGCACCGACCCGCGTCCGACCGGCAAGATCGAGGTCTACCTCGATCCGCAGGACCAGCCGGGTGCGCTGGCGTTCACGTCCGACGTGCTGCGCCTGGGGTCGCTCTCCGGACTCTTCGACGGCGTGCGCGGCACCGTCGCTGCCGAGTTCGCGCTGCCCGCCGGTTACACGTACGACAGCGGAGCGATGCTGATCGCCCCGCTGTCGTCCAAGCCGATCGAGCCGTCGTCGGTGACGGCCGAGGGCAGCCGGCTCCTTCTGGAGTTCGACGCGGCGGACATCGACAACAACGTGCCGACCGGTGAGACCACACTGACGGTGAGGCTCAACGTGCTGAATCCTGAGGGGGCGCAGGAGGCGCTGTCGTCGACCGCGACGGTCACCGTCTCGAAGGACACCCTGGATGTCGCGGCGACGCCGCGCCTGCTCGGAGGGAAGGTGTACGTCTCGGTGTCGACGGTCAACAACGCGTCCGTCCCGGCCGACATCGTGATCGAGTCCGAGTTCGGATCGAAGTCGTTCACCGACGTCGCTCCCGGCGAGCGCGTTGCGGTGTCGCTCAACACCCGCGCGGCGTCGATCCAGCCCGGCACGGCCACGATCACGGCGACCACGGTCGTCGACGGAGAGGAGCTGACGCGAACGAAGACCGCTCCCTTCGACGCGTTCCCGACCGGCTAGCCCATTGC
The DNA here is from genome assembly GCF_004010105.1 of Microbacterium sp. CPCC 204701. Taxonomy (GTDB): domain Bacteria; phylum Actinomycetota; class Actinomycetes; order Actinomycetales; family Microbacteriaceae; genus Microbacterium. The sequence goes on along the minus strand of NZ_RRYE01000002.1, from coordinate 26,596 downwards.
GTGCGGGGCGGCGGGTATCTCACCCGCCGCCCCGCATACCACTCGTGTCCCGGTTCACGACCGGGGCGAACAACCGATCCACAAGAAGGAGATTCAATGATGAACAAGACGACATTCACCCGCGTGGGTGCCATCGCCTTCGGTGCCCTGCTGCTGGTCTCGGCAAGCTCGGCGGTCGCGGCGGCGGAGGAGGAGGTCGGTGACACCGACGTCGACATCAACGTCGATGTCACCGATCGATACCCCTCGGGAATTCTGGCTCTGACCGTCGCGGCCGACGAGACGTCGCTCACCGAGATCGACACAGCCGACCCGCTCGTGCGCGAGTTCACGGGGCAGCTCCCGACGGTGACCGTCACCGACACCCGATCCGAGGTGCCGGACGTCCCGTGGTTCGTGTTGGGGACCGCAAGTGACTTCGTGTCGGGCACCGATGCGATCACGGCCGATCACCTCGGCTGGACGCCGACGCTCGCCGACGACTACGGACCGGCGATCGAGCCCGGCGGTGACATCCCGACAGTCGTCGACGACCCGGAGTCCGAAGGTCTGGCGTACGCGGACGGCGAGTTGCTGTATGCGAACTGGGATCAGTCGGCGACCTACGACCAGGGTTCGTGGAGCGCGACCGCCGGTCTGCAGCTCAAGGTCGACGCCGCGGAGGTGACCGCCGGGTCGTACACCTCGGTACTGACCCTTTCCCTGTTCGAATAGCATCGACCGAATGCGGGGGTGCGGCGCCACCGGCGCGGCACCCCCGCACCGCCGCGAAACGAACCGCGTGCCGGTCACCCGTCGCCCGCCCGTCGCACGAAGGCCCGAATGATCCGCTTCCTCAACCGAACAGCCATCGCCGTCTCTGCGATGGCCGCCTTGCTGCTCCTTCCGGTGCCGGCAGCCCAGGCAGCCGATCAACCCGACGGCGACGTCACATGGATGGTCCGGCCCAGCGACGGTGCCGTCGAGGACGGCCGGTCGTGGATCGAGCTCGAACTGGATCCGGGACAGGCCGTCGTCGAGCATCTGCTCGTGCGCAACCTCAGCGCGTCGCCCGTCACGTTCCATCTGTCGGCCGCTGACGGCTACTTCACCGATACGGGTCGCTTCAACATGCTGACGTCCGACGAGGAGTCCGTCGACGCCGGCACCTGGATCGACATACAGGAAACGGTCGAGGTTCCCGCCGGAGGCGACGTCATCGTGCCGTTCACTCTCACCGTCCCTGAGAACGCGACACCGGGCGATCACCCGGCCGGCGTCGCCGCAGGCATCCGCTCTGGCGGCGACGACCAGGTCGGGATCGAGTCCCGCGTAGGGTTTCGCGTCATGACGCGCGTCCTCGGAGACCTCGCGCCGAGCGTCGGTGCCGAAGTCTCGGGAACGTACGCAGGATCGTGGAATCCCTTCGACTCCGGGAGGCTCGACGTCGACTACGTGATCGAGAACACCGGCAACACGCGTCTCGCGGTCGAGCCACGCGTGACGGTGAGCGCGCTCTTCGGCCTCGTGTCGTTCACTCTCGCGGGCGAGCAGATCACCGAAATCGCCCCGGGCGAGTCCCGGTCGGCGAGCGTCCGATTCTCGCCCGTTTGGCCCCTCTTCGTGTACTCCGCCGATGTCGACGCCACCGCCACTGCGGTCACCGACGAGCTCGCGCCGGGAGTCGTCGCCCCGGCCGACGCCGCGTCGCTCGTCGTGGCCATGCCGTGGCCGCAGCTCATCGTGGTCGTGGTCGCCCTGCTGCTGCTCTGGCTGCTGTGGCGCGATCGTCGCCGTCGGGAGCTTGTCATCGAGGCCCGTGTCGAGCGCGCGCGCCAGGAGGAGCGCGAAGCTGCGGCCGCGACGTAGACAGCCCACAGGAGCGCCGCGGCCGGTTCCGTGGTCGCCGCCATCGTCGCCGTCCTCACCCTCGGCGGCGCGGTACCGGCGAACGCGGCATCCGATCCCGGCTCCGACGAGACCAGCAGCGTCACCATACGCGTCGAGACCAGCGGGGCGACCGCTCCGGCCGCGTCCCCCACCACGCGGACGGTGCCTGCGGGCCGCGAACCCGAGTCAACGACGAGAGCCCCGACCTCGCTCCGGTCGCGCTCGGCGGCGTCGTCGCCGCGGGCGCCGTCGCGCACCTCGTCAGCGTGCGTCGGCGTCGCCCATAGCGGCGCGCTGCCCGTCGCTCAGCGCGGACGTCGCTGCGTCATGGTGGCGACGATCATGTCGCCGATGAGTGCGCGGTGCTCGTCCTGCAGATCGGGAGCGAGCATGTCGCGATGGAAGATCGCGGCGAACGTGTGCCGATTCGCGACATGGAAGAACGCGTAGGCGCTGATCATCATGTGAACGTCGACGGCGTCGACGTCGTCACGGAAGAGCCTGGCGCGGACCCCGCGCTCGATGACCTCCTTCAGGAGCGTGACGGCTGTGACGTTCTCGCGCAGGATCGTCTCGGACCTGCTGAGGTGCTCGGCGCGGTGGATGTTCTCGATGCTGACGAGCTTGATGAACGACTCGTGAGTGGTGTGATGGTCGTACGTGGCGATGGCGATCGTGCGCAGCGCCTCCTGCGGCGAGAGCTCGTCGACGCGGATGTCGCGCTCCACCTGGCGGATCTGTGCGTAGACCCTCTCGAGCACCGCGAGGTACAGGCTCTCCTTCGACCCGAAGTAGTAGTAGAGCATCCGCTTGGTCGTGCGCGTCCGGGCGGCGATCTCGTCCACGCGCGCCCCGGCGTAGCCGTTGGCCGCGAACTCTGCGATCGCGACCTCCAGGATGTCTTCGCGCGCCCGGCGGGCGCGCACCGTCCCGGCGCCCCCCTCGGCGGGGTTCAGCGTCTCACTCACGCGCGTTCCTCTTCTGCCGACGTCTCTTCGCGCACCAGCCCACGGAAGTGCCCCTCCATCCTCTGCCGATCGGGACGCACGCCTGTGATGATCTCGAGGCTCGCGAACGCCTGCCCCACCGCCATTCTGCCCCCGTCCAGCACCGGAAGACCCCGTCGGATCGCCCTGCGGATCAGCTCGGTCTGCAAGGGGCGATAGACCACATCCGACACCCACGTGCCGGGGCGCACGCGGTCGACGTCGAAGGCGACTCCGGGATGATGCGCCATACCGAGGGGCGTGGCGTTCACCACTCCGCTCGCCGCGGCCAGCGCGACGTCCAGCTCTGAAGCAAACACCGTGGTGACGCGCGAAGAGGGGAAGAGCGCGCGCAGCTCGTCGGCGAGCGCCTCCGCGCGCGCATCGTCGACATCCGTCAGCTGCAGTTCGCGCGTACCGCACGCGAGGAGCGCGTACGCCGTCGCCGAGCCGGCCCCGCCGCAGCCGGCCTGCACGACGCGCTCCATCGAGGCGTCGGGAAGCCCGGCGCGCAGACCATCGCGGTATCCGATCCAGTCGGTGTTGTACCCGACCCTCCGCCCCTCGCGCAGCAGCACGAGGTTCACCGCGCGCAGGCGTCCTGCGTCGTGGTCGACATCGTCCACGAGGTCGAAGGCGAGCTGCTTGCACGGATATGTGACATTCACCGCGTCGAATCCCTCGTCGGCGGCCTCGCCGAGCAGGTGCTCGAGGTCTCGGGGGCTGCGGCCCATCTCGATCAGATCCAAGATCCGGTACTCGTACTCGAGCCCCAGCCGGGCCGCTTCAGTCTCGTGCAGCAGGGGAGTGAGGGATGCGGTGAGCCGTTCGCCGATCAGCCCCACGAGATGCGTGGCCGGCGTCGCCTGACGACGATCGCCGATCGGACCGCCGCTCATGCCTGGTCCGCGATCTCGAAGTCGACCGTAGCCAGCGACGCCTTGACGCCGGCCGACACGCGCAACACCGCCTGGTGGGCGGGGTGGCGGTCGTACGCGGCGAGGCCGTCGAGATCGTCGAAGTCGGCGACGATCGCCATCTCGTGCGACGCGGGCCCTCCCACTTGGTCGAGGCCGACGGTCAGGTTGCGCAGCTCGGGAATCGCCGCGGGCAGGGCTCGCAGCATCCGCATCCATTCCTCCCGCTGCTCGGCCGTGAATTCCGGGATGAAACGGAACACGGCTACGTGACGGATCACGCGCCCACCGCCTCGGTCGCGGGGTGTCGCCGGCTGTACTGCGCTGTCAGGCGGACCGGTGCGTTGAGGGCTCCGTAGCCCTCGTAGCCGCTTCGTCGCTCGATCACTTCGAGGAACACGAAGCCGACGGCACGAGTGTAGAAGTGCAAGAACTCCCCCGCGTCGTCACGGTCGTACATCACGTTCAAGTCCTTCAGCTCGGCGAGAAGGTCGGCGGGGATGTCGAAGCGAGCGGCGATGTCGTCGTAGTAGTTCGCCGGGATGTCGAGGGGCTGGAAGCCCCGCGCCCGTGCGGCGCGCGCGAGCCCGAGGACGTCCGTGGACGCGAACGCCACGTGCTGCGGGAGGATCGCCTCGTCGTCCGCCTCCGACGGCACGAGGTTGAGGGCGATGCGGACGACGCCGTCGCTCGAACGCAGCACTTGGCTGCGCACGAGCCCCACGGGCGCCGCGACCTCCGTCGACGGCTGGGCCTCGAGGTGGAGTACGGAGCGGAAGAAGAGCACTCCGGCGTCGAAGTGCTGCCACGGCTGCGCGAGATTGACGTGGTCCACCCGCTCGATGAGGTAGGGGCCGCATTCCTCTGCCTCGCCGAACTCCGTCACCCACGCGGGATCGCCCTGTCGTGCGAGACCGAAGAACACCTCCGACCCGTCCGGGGCGCGCACGCCGACGAGTGGCTCGTCCTCGGCTCGCGCGTCGCGGGCCACTTCGGGAACGAAGAGGTCCATGGCCCGCGAGCGGGAGCGGGCGGGATCGACGACCGAGAACCCGATTCCTGCGACCGCGGAACGTGCCGCGCTCTGATCCGCCGGGCTCAGGATGATCCGCGCCGCGCCCTGCGTCCACAGCTCGACGCTCTTGGTGCGGTGCTCTCCGTGGTCTCGGAATCCCAGCTCGCGCAGGAGCGTGCGCATGTCCTCGAGCTCCGAGGCGCGCAGCTCGACGTACTCGAACTGCGCGGGCTGCGCCACCTCCGGAAGCGGCGAAACGGTCATGCGGACGGTGGGGGATGCCCCAGGACTCAGCCAGCGCGCCGTCTCGTGCTCGAGCCACCGCAGGGATCGGCGGGCCTCGACGGCGGTGGTGCGGGCGTCGGCTTGTCGGAAGGTGTCATTGAAGATCTCCAGGGAGACCGGTCCGTCGTATCCGGTGCGCGCGACGTGACCGAGGAAGGCGGCGAGGTCGAAGTCGCCCTCGCCGGGGAAGAGCCGGTGATGCCGGCTCCATGGGAGCACATCCATCGACAGCTGCGGTGCGTCCGCCACCTGGACGAAGAAGATCCTGTCGCCGGGGATCGCTTCGATCGCCTCGGGACTGTGCGCGCGAGACAGGATGTGGAAGCTGTCGAGGCACACCCCGATCCGCGGATGGTCGGTGAGGCGGACGATGCGCGCGGCCTGCTCGTAGTCGTCGACGAATCGCCCCCAGGCCAGCGCCTCGTACGCGACGCGCACGCCGAACTCCTCGGCGAGGTCGCCGAGCACACGCAGCTGCGATGCCGCGAGCTGCTCGTCCGCGCTGAGCGCCGTCGCGACGTTGCTGCAGAGCAGCATCGTGTCGATCCCGAGTCGTTTCATCAGGCGGAATTTCGCGCTAGCGCGTCGCAGGTTCCGCGCGAGCAGGTCCGGCCGGACCCCTTCGAAGTCGCGGAATGGTTGGTACAGGTCCAGTGTCAGGCCCAGATCGTCCGCCCGTTCCCGGATGTCCTCGGGCGTGCGCGGCGAGGCGACCAGATCAGGCTCGAAGATCTCCACCCCGTCGAAGCCGGCGGCGCGCGCAGCATCCAGCTTCTCATCGAGGGTCCCGCTGAGGCACACCGTGGCGATCGAGGTTCGCATGGCACCTTTCTCAGCGCCGCCATCGACGCTCAATCCGGTCAACAGCATTGCACAGGAACGTACGAACTAGTACGTTCGGACGGAAGGACGATCACCGTTGATTCAACCGTCCGGAAGGGGATGCTCGATGTCGAGTCTCACCGAGTGGGACACCTCTCCCGCGCCTGCGCCGAACTCGGTGCTCGGACGGATCATCGCGATCCTCGACGCGGTCAAGGAAGCGGGCGGATACGTGTCGGTCACCGACATCGCCGCCCGCACGAGTCTGGCGAAGTCGACGGCATCCCGCCTCGTCAGCGAGTTGACGGCGCAGCGCTATCTGCAGCGCACCGATGAGGGGATCACCCTTGGACTGCGCCTGTTCGAGCTCGGTGCCCGTGCGAGCCTGCCCCGCCGCCTCATCGGCGCGGCCGCACCAGTGATCCGCAACCTCGTCCAGGCGACGGGTGAGCGCGTGGTGCTGTGGGTGCACGAGGGGAACGACATGGTGTCGATCGCCGCGGTTCCCGGGCGGCTGCCGATGTTGCCGACGCGCGCCGGCACGAGATCGCCGGCGCTGACGACCGCCAGCGGTAAGGCTTACCTGGCGTTCTGCACCGATCAGCGCATCGTCGATCGGATCAGCGCTCGCCTGGTCGACGCCGCGGCGAGTTCGTTCCGCGACGAGCTGTCGCACGTGCGGGCTGCCGTCCTGGCAGTGGACATCGAGGCTTCTTACCCCGGCATCGCCGCTGTGGCGAGTCCCGTCCTGTCGCCGGATCGTGTCGTCCTGGGAGCCATCTCGCTCGCGGGACCGAGCGATGCCATGGATCCGCACAGCGTCGCGCCGCTCGTGCGCGCTGCGGGGTCGAACGTGACACGGCGACTGGCGGCGGCCTGAGCCGTGCGCACCGCCAGCTGGACCGACACCGTCAGCGTACTCGACCGTGTCACCGCGGTCTTCGACGCCTTCGGTGAGCACGATGAGGGCCTGGGCGTCTCGGAGCTGGCGCGGCGCGCCAAGATTCCGAAGTCGACCGTTTCGCGTATTGCGGCCGAACTCGTCACGGAGAGGCTCCTGGATCGCGAGGGCGACAAGTTCTACCTGGGTGTCAGGCTCTTCGAGCTGGGTCAGACCGTCGAGCAGCCGCAGCGGCTGCGGCGGTTCGCGCACCCGGTGATGGCGGAGCTTCGGGACCTCACGGGCCAGTCCGTGCAGCTCGCCGTGCTGGAGGGGACCGACGTGGTCTTCCTCGCCGTCGCGCGCAGCGAGCCCGCCATCCGGCCGCATGCCCGCATCGGCGGGCGCCTGCCCGCGCACACGACAGGGGTCGGCAAGGCGATCATGGCCTTCTCGCCGGCGGACGTGGTCGAGCGAATTCTGCACGGCGGCCTGCCCGCGCGCACGCCGCACACCATCACGTCGCCCGAGGCCCTCGCAATCGAGCTGAGGCAGGTTCGCAGCGCGGGCGTGGCGATCGAGCGTGAGGAGTGCGTGCTGGGCAGGTCATGCACCGCGAGTCCGATCCTCAACGCCGCGGGTGACGCCTTCGCCGCCATCTCGGTCGCAGGCGCTACCTCGGACGTCATGGTGGACCGCACCGCCGCGGCCGTCCGAGCCGCTGCCGCGACCCTCACCCACCGGGCGAGCACGATCCGCGCGGAGTGATCCGCCTGCGCCGCCGTTTTCCACACGCACGAAGAGGGGGTGGGCGCCGACCGCGCCCACCCCCTCTCCTCGGGTGCGAGCTCAGCCCGCCGACTCGCGAATGGCCTGGTACGCCTCCAGGTTCTCACCCGTGTAATAGCCGTTGAAGAACTCCTCGGCCTGGCTGATGAAGGCCTCCATGTCGATGTCCTCCTGCTCGATCACGGTGTACGCGGCGTCCTCGCGGTACTTGTCCAGGATCTCCTCGGTCGCCTCGTCGACGCACGCGCGGTTGTCGGGGCGAATGTTGTGAATGGTCTCCTCCAGGAGGGCGGCCTGCTCATCGCTCATCTTGTCGTACGTCGCGTCGCTGACGATGATCCAGTGGATGCCGACCTGGTGGTTGTTGAGGACGATCGTGTCGAGCACCTCGAAGTAGCTCGAGGACTCCGTCGCCACGATCGGGTTCTCCTGACCGACGGCGATGCCCTGCTGGAGCGCCGTGTAGACCTCCTCCACGGCAACCGACACCGGGTTGGTCACGCCGAGCGCGTCCGCATTCGCGAGGAACTGCGGCGAGTTGGGGAACCGCAATGGCACGCCGGCGAGGTCGTCGGGACCGGTGATCTCGACATCCTTTGTGGTGAAGGTGCGGTCGCCGAAGAACCAGCCGTCGACGATCCGCACGCCCGTCGCGTCGTGGAACTGTGTGAACAGGTCCTCCGAGCTCGCGTCGATCCACTCGAACGCGTGGTCGACGTCGTTGAACGCGTACGCCGCGTCCACGACGCCGATCGGCTCGAAGGTCGAACTCAGCGCCGAGGCGCCCTGCAGATCGATGTCGATGTCTCCGGCCTGCACGAGCGGGAAGCGGTCGGCGTCAGGGCCGAGTTGGCTCGCCGGGAAGAGCTCCACTGTGAAGCCGATGTCGGCGCCCTCGAGCTCTTCCTTGAGGACCTCGACGCCGCAGTAGAAGTTGGGCGTCTGCTCGTTCTGACTGGTCGCGACGGTGAGGGTGACGGGATTGTTCTCTTCAGCCGGCGCCTCGGAACCCGAGCCTTCCGGAGTGCCGCCGCCGGCGCAGCCGGTGGCGACGAGGGCGGATCCTGCGAGCACTGCTGCGGCGAATCGGCTCCGACGCGTCGATCGGGCTGTGGCCATGTGACTCTCCTCCTTCTATGCGCACGTCTTCGTGCGGGTGCGGACGTGATGCTCGATCGCCGCAACATGTCTCGCGGGAGGTGGACTCCTCGCGGTCTCCACCGTCCACGCTGTCACACTGCGGCAGGCGGGCAGTGCTGACTCTGACCGACTTCGAGAGGTTCGCAAAGCGATGTCCCGACGAATGGAACAAGCATTCGGGCGACCGAGAACGGCCGCGGTCGCTGAATGGAACACCCTCACGCGGCAGCCTCGCCCCGCCATATCGTAAGTGCCACGATGACTCCCGTCACGCGCGCAGGCCGCACGATGGCCGGCTCCGATCCGCCGCCGGTCCGCATCGCCGTGGCGGGAGCGGGATTCATGGGCCGTCAGCACATCGCGTTGATCCACGAGTCGCCGCGTGCGCAGCTCGTCGCGGTCGCAGATCCGTCGTTGCCCGATCCGACCGAGATCGGATGCCCGGTGTATCCCGGTGTCGAGGCTATGCTCGACGCCGCCAGGCCGGAAGCAGTCGTGATCGCCAATCCCAACGCGCTGCACGTCGACACCGCTCTGGTCTGCATCGACGCAGGCGCCGCCGTGCTGCTCGAGAAGCCGATGGCAAGCGACTTCGCGTCGTCGCTGCGACTCGTCGACACCGTCTCGCGCAGAAGGGCGCGGCTTCTGGTCGGCCACCAGCGCCGCCACCACCCCGCTGTGGCCCGCGCGCGCGAGGCCCTCGGCGAGGAGGCCATCGGGCAGCTCGTGGCGGTGAACGGACTATGGGCGGCGCGCAAAGACGACGCGTACTTCGATGACGTGCCGTGGCATCGCCAGCGAGGCGCGGGCGTGTCGCTGATCAACCTCGTGCATGATCTCGATCTGCTGCGTCATCTGTGCGGCGAGGTGGCCGAAGTGCAGGCGATGGCCAGCACTCACGCGCGCGGACTCGATGTCGAGGACACGATCTCGGTGGGGCTCCGGTTCGAGAGCGGCGTCGTGGGAAGCTTCCTCGCCTCGGACTCCGGCGTGTCACCGTGGGGATGGGATCAGGCAACCGAGGAGACGCTCGCCTTCCCGTACATCCCCGACGGCGTCGCCTACCGCCTGGTCGGCACACGCGGGGCTCTGTCGGTGCCGAACCTGGCCCTCTACACGTACGAAGCTGCGGTCTCGCCGGACTGGCACTCGCCCCTCTCTCGCACCTACCTCCCGTTCGCGCCGCGCAATTCGTTCCAGGCGCAGCTCGACCACTTCATCGATGTCGCCGCCGGGGCGGCCGAGCCCCTCGTGTCAGCCGAAGACGCCTCGCGCACGCTCGCTCTGGTCGAAGCGGCCACGCTCGCCGCCGCGACCGGGACGACCGTCGATCTCGCCCGCTTCCGGGACGACATCGCCTGGTCCGACGGTGCCTGACGTGCCGCTGAGGTCGGCGACCTTCCGCACGGGGAGGAGCAGATGACCGACGTCGTCGTCGTGGGGGGCGGTCTGGCGGGGCTCGCGGCGTCGCGCCGCCTCGCCCGGCACGGCTTGCGAGTCGCCCTGCTGGAGAAGCGCCCCGAGCTCGGCGGCAGCTCGGCGATGAGCGGAGGCTGGTTCGCGCTGTGCGGAACCGCGCTGCAGCAGCGATCGGGCGTCCGCGACTCCGACGACGTCTTCGTGGCCGACATGGTCGACACCGGCGGCGGCTACTCCGACGAAGCGCTCCTGCGCGCCCTCGTCGAGCGCCAGGCGCACGCGATCGCCGCGATCGACCGGGCGGAGGCGTGGACCGACGAGCTGAAGGGCAGCGCCGGCATGACGGTGCCGCGGGCGCACCTCGTGCGCATCCGCCGCCTGATGGCGGCGCTCGCGGCGGATGCCGTCGGCGCCGGCGTGGCGATCCATCGGGAACGCGGGGCGGACGGGCTCGTCGTCGACGGGTCCCGGGTGGTCGGCGTGCGCTGCGGATCCGACAGCCTGCCATCTCCCGCGGGCGTCGTGCTCACCACCGGCGGCTTCTCGCGATCCCGGGAGCTGCTCGATCTCTTCGTTCCCGCGCAGGCTTCGGCGATGCCCTACGGCGGCGCGGGCAACACCGGCGACGGACTTCGCATGGCGTGGATGCTCGGTGCAGGACTGGCCGACATCGGTCACGTGACAGGCACGTACGGGCAGCACGCCGACACGTCCGACGACGAGCACGAGCTGCTGACGGCCAACTATCTCGGCGCCATCCTGATCAACGTGCGGGGCGAGCGCTTCACGGACGAATCGGCGTCGTACAAGCGCCTGGGCGCCGAGGTCCTCGCGCAGCCGGAGGGGATGGCGTTCCAGGTGTTCGACTCCGTCGTGCGCGCGCGCTCGCGGCCGGGGGTGCCGCTGTCCGACATCGACCGCATCGCCGAGCTCGGGCACCTCGTCACGGCGCCCTCGATCCCCGTCCTGGCCGCCGAGTTGGGGATTCCTGCCAGGGTGCTCGAGGGCACTATCGAGCGGTACAACGCCGCGGTCGCCGGCGCTCGGCAGGACGATCACGGCCGCACCGGACTGGTCAACGGTGTGGGTGCGCTCACTCCGGTGGAGTCGGCGCCGTTCTTCGCCTACCCGGCGGTGACGGCCATGACCTCCACGTACGGCGGGCTGCGCGTCGCGCCCGACACCGCCGTCCTGCGCGTCGACGGCAGCCGGATCGACGGGCTCTTCGCGGCCGGCGAGGTCGTGGGCGGGTTCCACGGCTCGTCGTACATGACCGGGACGGCGCTCACGAAGGCGCTCGTCTTCGGCGTCGAGGCCGCGGACGCCATCGTCCGAGGCTGATAGGGCCGCTCAGGCCCGCAGCTCAGTCAGTACTCCTCGTGGGAGTCCGCGTCGCGGATGCGTCGCTCACCCTCGTCAAGGGGATCCAGGCCGTCGAGGTCGGCCAAGACCTCGGGCGACAGCGGCGGCATCGAGACGGCGGCCAGGTTCTCGCGCTGACGCACGGCCGCAGCTTCGTGGTGATGAGGATTTCTCGCGCGGGACGGACGATTCGCGGATGCCGCGTCCGACCGCCTGCTCGTTCTCGTATCGCGCCGCCGTGTCGATGTGCCGGTATCCCGCGGCCATCCCCGCCGCGATGGCGCGCTGCGCGTCCCGGCGGAGCGGCTACGTCCCCAGGGTCATCACGGGCATCGCGTGACCGGAGGCCAGCGGCATCGTCGGAGCCGTCTGCGCCACGATCAGCCGCCCTGGTCCCGGCTCAGCCGGTCGGCGGCGCGGATCGCCAGGTCGTACCCGTACGGCCCGGCCCCCGCGATCACGGCGTGCGAGACGGTGGAGATGAGCGAGTGCTGGTGCACCGCATCCCGGGCGTGGATGTTCGTGATGTGCACCTCGACGATGGGCGTCTCGAGCATGCGGAGCGCGTCCAGGAGGGCGATGGAGGCGAAGCTGTACGCCGCCGGATTGATCACGATCGACGCGCCCTGGCGGAACGCCTCGTGCACCCATTCGACGAGCTCGCTCTCGGCGTTGGACTGGGCGAAGAAGAGGTCGAAGCCGAGCTCGCCGGCCAGCCGGGCGCAGTCCGCCTCGATGTCGGCGAGGGTCTCGCTGCCGTAGAGGTGCGGCTCCCGCATCCCGAGCATGTTGAGGTTGGGCCCGTTCAGCACGAACAGCCGTCTGCTCATCGCGCCTCCTTCCTTGTCGCGCGTCCGGGGCTCCCCGCGATGTTGGGCCTCGCGCATCGCGGGGAGCCCCCTGGCGCTACATCAAGCCGAGCAGCGCCGGCAGCAGCGTCACGATCACCGGGAAGATCGTCAGGAGCAGCAGCACGGTTCCGAGCGGGATCAGGAACGGCAGGATTCCGCGGAACAGCTCGCCCATCGGTCTGCGGGTGATCGAGCCGACGACGAAGAGCACCGCGCCGACCGGTGGAGTCAGCGATCCGATCATCAGGTTGAGGATCATGAGGACGCCCAGCTGCACCGGGTCGATGCCGAACTGCGCCACGATCGGCATGAGGATCGGGACCAGCACGAGGATCACCGGCGGGGCCTCGAGCGGAATGCCGAGCAGGATCAGCAGCACGTTGAGCATCAGCAGGAACACGAGGGGGTTGTCGGTGAAGCTCGTGAGCCACTCGCCAAGGGCGCGGGAGACCTGCTCGCGGGCCAGGACCTGACCCATGAGGTTCGACGCGCCGAGGATGAGCAGGATGCCGCCCGAGATCACGACGGTCTCCTTGGCGGATTTCCAGAACACCTTCCAGGTCAGCGTCCGGTAGATGACGCCGAGGATCAGCATGTAGACCGCTGCGATGCCCGCGCTCTCGGTGGGGGTGAACCATCCGCTGAAGATCCCGCCGAGGATGATGACGGGAAGCAGAGCCGGACCGATGACGCGCACGGCCGCCTTGCCGAGCAGGGCTCCGTCGAACGCGCGTCCGCCCGCGATCTGGGGGTGGCGGCGCACCCAGAAGAAGATGTAGGCGGCCAGGCCGAGCGCCATGAGCAGGGCCGGGATGATCGACCCGGCGAACAGCGCCCCGGTGGAGATGGAGGCCGTCGCGGCGAAGAGGACCGCGGGAACGCTGGGGGGCATCACGGTGCTCAGGAGAGACCCGGACGCCGTCAGTCCCGCCGAGAAGCCGTAGGGGTACCCCGCCTTGAGCATCTGCGGGATCTGCACCTTGCTCGTCGAGGCCGCATCGGCCAAGGCGGAGCCGCTGATCCACGAGAACCCGATCGCGGTGCCGAGGTTGACGTACGCGAGGCTTCCGGGAAGCCGAGGGAGAAGGGCCCGGGCCAGGTCGTACAGGCGGGTGGCGATGCCGAGGTTGTTGGCGATCGACCCCACGAAGATGAACAGCGGCACCGCGAGCAGCGGGAAGCTGTTGATCCCGTTGACGATCGACGAGATCGCGTACCCCGCGGACAGGCCGTTGGTGTAGAAGTACAGCATGCTCGCGGCGATCATCGAGAAGGCGACCGGAACCCGCAGCAGCAGGAGGGCGACGAAGATCAGGATATAGAGCCAGAGATCCACGGGTCAGGCCTCCATCTCGCCGATGTCGAGCTTGCGCTCGGGGCGGTTGGCGAAGGGGATCTTGAACGCCGAGTGGATCGCCGCCGACACGAAGGCGATGAAGGCGAAGACGTACAGCGTCCCCAGCGGCACGTGCATCGCCGCGCTCAGCCGGCCCCATTCGATCTCGATCTTGATGAACGCCTCGTAGGCCAGGGCGAGACTCGTGAGGACCATGATGATCGCCGAGACGACGCGCAGCGCTACGAACAGCCGAGTACCCGCCAGAAGCTCGTCGAAGATCTCCAGCACGATGTGGCCGTTGCGTCCGACGAGGTATCCGGTCGTGATGAAGGTGAGGGCGATCATCGACAGCAGCGCGAGCTCGCCGGCGCCGACCCAGCTGATCGATGGGAAGTACCGCCCCGCCACCTGGTACATCACGCCGACGACTATGAGCACGAACAGGATGACACCGAGCGAGATCTCGACGGCCGAGAGGCCACGGATGAAGGTCGGGTCGGCGGGCACGCCCTTGTTCATCCGGGGCGTTGTGAAGAAGGTCTTCGTGGCCGGGAAGATCGAGCTCTCTAGGGGGGTCTCGACGGTCTCGGGCGCGGCATCCGGATCGGGGTTCTGCGCGTCGTCGGGCTCGGGTCGCCGGCCATCGTCGGTCATGACGTCACCCTCGGTGTCTGTGGCTGCATTGCCGACCTTCCTCTTCGTCCGGGCGGGGCCGCGCGTCACCGCCCCTGGCACTCTCGCCGCCAAACGAATGGCTGCATAGTCGAGTCTCGCCGAATGGGACACCATCCGCACGAGCCCTTCCGAGGTCACGCCGAGGGTGTTTCTGCCCAGTGGGACACGCTTTGTCGCCGATGACGGCGTGTGCGTAGCATGCGGCAGTCGGCACCACAGCCGACGGACGGAGTTGTCATGGTCGCCTCAGCACCCAAGTCCCTCTCGCCGGAGCAGGAGCAGGAGCTCGACGAGGTCTTCGCTCGCGCCAACGCGGCGTTGCGCATCATCGAGACCTACGATCAGGCCCGCGTCGATCGCCTCATCCAGGCCGTGGCGTGGGCCGTGGCCAACCGCGCGTCGTTCCACCGCCTGGTCGGCATGGGCATCGAAGAATCGGGTCTCGGCGACTTCGACAGCCGGATGAACAAGCGAATGAAGATCCGCGGCGTCCTGCGCGACGCCCTGCGCAGCCCCTCCGTCGGCATCATCGAGGAGGACCGCGATAGAGGACTGGTCAAGTACGGCAAGCCCGTCGGAGTGATCGGATGTGTCGTTCCGACCACGAACCCCGATCTGACCCCGGCGGGCAACGCGATCTACGCCATCAAGGCCCGCGACGTCGTCGTGTTCTCGCCGCACCCGCGCTCGAAGAACACCACGCTCGAGACTGTCCGGCTCATGCGCGAGGCGCTCCAGGCCGAGGGCGCGCCGGCCGACATCCTGCAGTGCATCACGCTGCCGAGCCTCGTGGCGTCCCAGGAGATCATGCGCCGAGCCGATCTCGTGATCGCGACCGGGGGGCAGGGGCTCGTGCGCGCCGCATACAGCTCTGGCACGCCGGCCTACGGCGTCGGTGCGGGCAACGCGACCGAGTTCGTGGACGAGACTGCCGACCTGCAGGAGACTGCGCGCAACTGCATGCTGTCCAAGACCTCGGATTTCGGCTCGGGCTGCTCGGCCGATGGCAACGTGCTCGTCCCCGCCGGACGGTATCGCGCGATGCTGGATGCGCTTGTTGCGGAGGGCGGCTACCTCGCCGACGCGACGCAGCGCGCCGCGCTGCAGGCCGTCATGTGGGATGACGAGGGCCACCGCCTTCCCGATACCGTGGCGATCTCGCCGCAAGTCCTCGCGCAGGCTGCGGGCTTCGACATTCCGGCCGATCGTCGCTTCATCGTCGTCGAGGGCGACGGCATCGGCGAGGACCGGCAGTTCTGCAAGGAGAAGCTCACGACGCTGATGGCCGTCCATGCTTACGAGGGCGCTTTCGAGGACGGCGTCGAACTGGCGAAGCGGCTGTATGAGATCGGCGGGAAGGGGCACTCCTGCGGGATCGCCTCTACGGACGACGCACATATCGACTACTTCGCGCGGCATATGCCGGTGTCGCGGATCATGGTCCGCCAGCCCAACTCGAAGGCGAACGCCGGCGCATTCACCAACGGGATGCCCATGACCTCGTCGATGGGGTGCGGAACCTGGGGCGGCAATATCACGTCCGAGAACGTCTCCCTCCGGCACTACCTGAACACGACGTGGGTGTCGCGCGTCATACCGGAAGACCGCCCGTCCGACGAGGAGCTGTTCGGGGAGTTCTTCGACGCCGACCTCGAGTCGGTCGACGCGATCGCGGCCACGGCGCCATGACCCCCGCCGCATCGAGCAGCGATGCCGGATCGTCGGCGACGCCGGAGGACCTCGTCGACGAGGCGCGGCAGTGGTGGCAGACCGACATCATCGACATCCATCCCGGGCAGATCGCGCTGCGCGGCTATCCGATCGAGGAGCTGATCGGCAGCGTCGGCTTCGTCGACACCATCTGGCTCATGCTGCGGGGCGAGCTCCCCTCGAGGGCGCAGGCGGCCCTTCTGGAGGCGGCGCTGGTCGCCTCGGTCGACCACGGCCCGCAGGCGCCCTCGATCGCGATCGCGCGGATGGCGACGACGTGCGGTCTGCAGGTCAACGGCGCGATGGCGTCGGCGATCAACGTGCTCGACGACATCCACGGCGGTCCGGGTCAGCAGTGCATGGAGCTGTACAACGAGATCGACGCCGAACGGCAGTCCTCCGGCGACCTCGACCGAGCCGTCGCGGACGTGCTGCAGCGGCGCCGCGACGACGGCATGCGCTACGTTCCCGGCTTCGGGCATCGGTTCCACCCGACCGACCCGCGCACGCCCCGGCTGCTCTCGCTGGTGCAGGCGGCGGCCGACGACGGCGTCGTCGAGGGGCGGTTCACGGCCATCGGCGGTGCCGTCGAGGAGGCGATCAACGCCGGCAGGCCCCGGCGCATCCCGATGAACGTCGATGGCGCCACGGCGGTCATCTACTGCGAACTCGGCCTCTCACCCGAGCTCGGCCGGGGCGTCTTCATCCTCGCCCGCTCGGTGGGCATTCTCGCCCACGCCAGCGAGCAGATGACCCAGGGCGGCCGCATCAAGGGCCCCATGCCGAAATCGATCGGCTACACCTACACCGGACCGGGCCGCCGATCGGTCCCTCGGGACGACGAGAGAAGGAGCACGTCATGAAGGACCTGGTCTCGAACCAGATCACGCGATACCTGGAGGCGCGAGCCGTCGAGCATGTGTTCGGCCTGTGCGGCCACACCAACATCGCGCTGCTCGCGGCGCTGGAGAAGAGCGAGCAGATCTCCTTCGTGAACGTCCGTCACGAGCAGATCGCCGCGCACGCCGCGGACGGCTACGCGCGAGCGAGGCAGGAGACGGCCGTGGTCCTGACGCACCTCGGCCCCGGTCTCACCAACGCCGCGACGGGAGTGGCCAACGCGGCGCTGGACTCGATCCCGATGGTGGTGATCGCCGGCGACGTGCCGACGCACTACTTCGGCAAGCACCCGCACCAGGAGATCAACCTCCACGCAGACGCGTCGCAGTACGAGATCTACCGGCCGTTCGTCAAGCGCGCGTGGCGCGTCGACCAGCCGCACCTCGTCGCCGAGATCCTGGACAAGGCGTTCACGCTCGCGCAGAGCGGGCGCCCCGGCCCCGTGCTCGTCGACGTGCCGATGGACGTCTTCTCGGCCGAGGTCGACGTGGAGTCGTTCGACCGCGTCATCGCCGGGTCCCGCTCGCTCGCCAAGCCCAGCATCGACGAGCCGGTCGCCGAGCAGATCGTCCGCAACCTCCTCGATGCCGAGCGTCCCGTGCTGTACGTCGGCGGCGGGATCGTCGCCGCGGACGCGGCGGCCGAGCTCGCCGAGTTCGCCGACCACCTCTCGCTGCCGGTCTCGCACAGCCTCATGGGCAAGGGCGCCGTCCCCGACGACAGTCCTCTTGTGCTCGGGATGACGGGGTTCTGGGGCACCGCCTTCACCAACGAGACCACCCGCACGGCCGATTGGATCCTTGCTCTGGGCACCCGGTTCGCCGAGGCGGACTCGAGCTCCTGGTACACCGAGTACACCTTCGACATCCCCGCGACGAAGCTCATGCAGATCGACATCGATCCCGCCGAGCTCGGACGCAACTATCCGCTCGAGATCGGCGCGCTCGCCGACGTGAAGTCGGCCCTCAGGGTGCTCGTGCGGGTCGCGCGCCGCCTGGCGCCCGAGGGGGTGCAGCGGCCGGAGCTGCTCGCGCGCATCGCCGCCCACCGGTCGAGCGAGAGGCTCCGCAACGCCGAGGCCCAGGCGTCCGACGCCTGGCCGATGCGTCCCGAGCGCATTCTCTCCGAGACGAGGGACGTGCTTCCCGCCGACGCGATCATCACGACCGACGTCGGCTGGAACAAGAACGGGGTGGGTCAGCAGTTCGACATCCTCACACCCGGCACGTTCCTGACGCCCGGCGGGTTCGCGACCATGGGATTCGGCGCCCCCGCCGCCGTCGGCGCGAAGATCGCGTGCCCCGACCGCGTCGTCGTCTCGCTCGTCGGCGACGGCGGGTTCGGCCAGAACCCCGCCGTCCTGTCGACGGCGCGCGAGGAGAACGTGCCGGTGGTGTGGGTCGTGATGAACAACAACGCCTTCGGCACGATCGCGGGACTGGAGAAGGCCGCGTTCGACACGACGTATGGGACGGTGTTCGGCTCCGCCGAGGATCCGATGTACACCGACTACGCCAAGATCGCCGACGCCTACGGCGTCACCGGCATCAAGGTCGACTCGGCCGCGGAGTTCAAGCCGGCGCTGCAGCGCGCCATCGCCGCGGGGAAGCCCGTCGTCATCGACGTCTCGATGGTGAACGTGCCGACCCCGACGACCGGGCACTGGAACATCCTCGACATCTATTCGCCGGGCGAGGCGATCGAGCACGTCGCCACGCCCTGACCGGCAGCGCAGGCGCCCGCTCATGACGGTTCGGCTCCGCCCCGAGGACGTGCACATCTCGTCGGTGTGCCTGTCAGGCACGCTCGAGGACAAGCTGCACGCCGCCGCGGATGCCGGCTTCACCGGCGTGGAGCTGCTCGAGTACGACCTGCTCCTGTCGACGTGGTCGCCGCGGCGACTGGCGGCCGAGGCGGCCGGGCTCGGCCTGACGCTCGGCGTCTATCAGCCGTTCCACGTCGAGACCGTGCCGCACGACGCGTTCGGCGGGCACCTTCGCCGCGCGGAGCGGAAGTTCGACCTTCTGTCCGAACTGGGTGCCCGGGTGCTGGTGTGCTGCTCCTCCCGGACCACGGAGGGGATCGACGACCGTGACCTGACGGCCGAGCAGCTGCACGCGCTGGCCGAACGTGCCCACGCGCGCGGTCTCAGGCTCGCGTACGAGGCCGTGCCCTGGGGGCGGGTGCGGACCCACGCGGAGGCGTGGCGCCTGATCGAGCAGGTGGATCACCCGGCGCTGGGGCTCTGCCTGGACACCTTCCACGTGCTGTCCGTCGACAACTCGCCCCGCGCGCTCGACGGGATCGCACCGGACAAGGTGTTCCACGTGCAGCTCGCCGACTCCCCGCTGCCAAGCATCGACGTGCGGGAGTGGAGCCTTCATCACCGCATGTTCCCCGGTCAGGGCGTTCTCGACATCGGCGGGTTCCTCCGCCGCTTGCTGGAGACCGATTACGACGGACCCCTGGCGCTGGAGGTGTTCAACGACGTCTACCAGCAGGAGGATCCGCGGCACACCGCGACCGACGCCATGCGCTCGGTGCGGGTCCTGACCGAGGCGTCGGCGCGTGGGTCTGCGGGAGGCCGGCTCCCACCCGCCCCTCGCCTCGAGGGATTCGCGTTCGCCGAGCTCGCCGTGGACGACGTCTCCGGCCCCCTCTTGGCGCGCGCTCTGCGCACCCTCGGCTTCGAGCACACCGGTCAGCACCGCTCCAAGCCCGTGCAGCTCTGGAAGCAAGGCGACGCCCGCGTGCTGCTGAACCTCGACCCCGAGCGTTCGGTCGCGCCGGCGACGGCGTCGATCTGCGCGCTCGCGGTCGAGAGCACGGATCCTGCCGCATCCATGCGGCGAGCTGAGAGTCTCCTCGCGCCCAGGCTGGCGCGGCCCCGCGGGCCGCAGGAGACCGACCTCGCGTCGGTGGCGACGCCCGGCGGCACGGCGCTGTTCTTCTGCCGGTCGAGCGACGAGCACTCCTGGCTGGACGACTTCGCGCCGACCGGGGCGGTGGCGTCGGCATCCCCGCTCGTGCGTGCCGTCGATCACGTGTCGATCGCCGAGTCGATCGACGACTTCGACCAGTCGGCGCTGTTCTTCCGCACCGTGCTGGGACTTGTCGCGGGCGAGCCCGCAGAGATCACGGCGCCCTTCGGAGTGGTGCGCACCTGGTCGGCGCACGACCCCGGACGCCGCGTGCGCGTGGCCCTGAGCACGAGCCCCCTGCGCCGCGGCGACTGGGCGCCGACCGTGTCGAGCCCGCAGTTCATCGCCTTCGCGACGGACGACGCCGTCCGCTGCGCGCAGGACATGCGCGAGCGGGGCGCCCCCATCCTGAAGATCCCCGACAACTACTACGACGACCTCGACGCCCGCCTCGATCTTCCGCGAGACCTCGTCACGCGCCTGCGCGAGAACTCGGTCCTCTACCATCGCGACGCGACCGGCGAGTTCCTGCACTTCTTCACCGAGATGCTCGGCTCGCGCGTGTTCTTCCAGGTCGTCCAGCGCATCGACGGCTACGACGGCTTCGGCGACCTGCACAGCGTTCCGCTGCGCATGGCGGCGCACCGTCGGCAGCGGATGCGGATGCTCGTCGATGCGCCCGCCAGCGGGGCCGACGATCGGCACGACTACTCGCTGGCACACCTGACCGCGCTCAGCCTGACGCCTCCCGAGCTGGTCGACGCCGCCGCCAGCGCCGGGTACCGGTACGTGGGCCTGCGCATGACCAAGGTCACCACGCAGGAGCCCCACTACCCGCTGGCCTACGATCCGGCGCTCATGCGCGCGACGAAGACGCACCTCGCCGCGACGGGGATCGAGGTCCTCGACATCGAGCTGGCGCGCATGACGTCGGGCGACGATCCCCGGGATTATCTGCGCTTCCTCGAAGCCGGCGCCGAGCTCGGCGCGCGCCACGTCATCGCGCAGCTGCCCGACGCCGACTTCGGCCGCAAGTCCGAGCGCTTCGCCGAGCTGTGCGACCTGGCGGCTCCTCTCGGGCTGACCATCGACCTCGAGTTCCCGTCGTGGACCGAGACGCCGAACCTGACCGAGGCCGTGCGCGTCCTCCGTGCGGCCGATCGCCCGAACGCCGGGCTGCTCATCGATCTGCTCCACTTCGCACGATCCGGGTCGAGCGTCGAGGAGCTGCGGGACCTTCCGTCGGAGTGGTTCCACTACGTCCACGTGTGCGACGCGCCGGGCGAGATCCCGGCGACGACGTCCGGCCTGATCCACACGGCTCGGTTCGAACGCCTCTTCCCTGGCGAGGGGGGCCTCGACATGCACGGAATCCTCTCGGCGCTGCCGGACGGCATCCCCTATGCGCTGGAGATCCCCCGCGCGATGCTCGTGGCGCAGGTGGGACCCAAGGAGCACGCGCGTCTGGCGATCGAAGCGGCGCGGCGGCACCTCGATGCCGCTCGCGCGCTCGTGTGAGGATTCACCGCGAGCGTCCGTCTGCTCGTCCGACCCAGCACAGCCCGTCCGGGTTCCGGCCCGTCGGGACGATCCTCGTGACCAGCGCGGATGGCAGGTCGATTTCGACCACGACATCGGCGAGGTGGCACGCCGAATACGCGCGGCGGTGCTCGTCGTCCAGCACGATCGCCTGCGGTCCCCCCGGCACGTCGACGACCCGGGTCGCGTGCGGCGGGTCGAAGTCGATGATGGCGACGGCGTGCTCCGCCCGCAGGGCGACGACCAGCAGGTTGTCCCGGGTCAGCGCGGAGCCGAACCCGATCCCCGGCAGCTCGATCCACGACGCCAGCCTCAGCCCGGGCACATCCACGACCGCCATCCGCGGAGTCGTCTGATCGGCGGTGAAGGCGAGGCGGCCGTCCGCCGACATGGCGATGCGGTTGACCTTGTCCGACACCGGGACCACGCCGCGAAGCGAGCGAGAGGGAACGTCGAGCACGCTGACGCTGCCGGAGCGGACGTTGGCGGTGCACGCGACGGTGCGGTCGGCGGAGAGGGCGAGCATGTGCGACTGCTCGGCGCCGGTCGGGATCGCGCCGACGAGGGCGAGGGTGCGTTCGTCGAGCAGCAGGACCTCGTTGCGTGCCTCCGCGGTGAGGTACAGGATGCCGTCGCCGGCGCTGATCGCGTCGTGCGGCCTCGCGGGAGCGCCGAGGTCGTGCGTGCGCCGGCGCTCGGCCGACGCCGTGTCGACGACGTCGACAGTGCGGCCATCGACGCCGGGCTCGCCGACGCCGGCGTCGGAGTAGATCGGAACGAAGGCGGTCCGCCCGTCGGCGGTGACGGCCACCTCGTGCCCGGTGACGCCGCTGAGCGGCACCACGTGCGACTGCGCGCCGCGCGCGAGGTCGATCAGGCCGAGGTGCCGGTCCGCCTTATTGACCACGAGCAGATCGACGCGCGCGGGGTCGCCGTGCCGGCTCCTGCGGCTCACCGGTGTTCATCCTTCCCGGCATCCGGTCTCGACGCCTGGCCCGATGCTGGCAGCGCGGCACGCGGATCGCGACCGACGGCTCATTGACCGGACGGACACGTTGCACCACCTGGTTCAGTGGAAGTCGAGGCCTCGGGATCGGAGGCGCGACCGGTTCAATCCGCCTGATCTTCAGAGTCCGCCCGACCTCATTGAATCCGGGGGAGCCAGGGCGTTGTGATCGGGGTGGAACTCGGGCGTGCGGGTTCGAATCGCACCGTCGCCGCCGGCTTTCCACCAGATCAGCCTCGCGTTTGCGGGGCCGATCGGCCGTTCGGGACAGGTGCGGGAACAGGGCCACGACGCGGGCGTCTGACGTACTACACGGCCGTCTCGCTGCTGGACGAGCCCGCGCGCGTCGGCGACGTCGTCCAGCCGGAGCTCCGAGGGATCGCACGCGCCACCGGCCCGGCTGCGCTCCGCAGGGACGCCTGACCGACTTCGGCCTCAGCCCGGTCGGGACGAATCGACCGCGCCGGCGGCCTTTCGGACGTCATCCGCTGACGCGCCGACGACTGATCGGGCGGTGGGCCCATCGCACGACGCCACCGAACGCGATCAGCGCGAACCCGATCAGGAGCGCGGGGACGATGTCGGCACCGCTTTCGGCAAGTGCTGCTCCGGCGCCGCTTGACGCAGAGCCGACGTCGACGCCGGTTCCCCCGGAGGGGACTTGAACCCCTGATGACGAAGGGGCGATCGTGATGGCGTACGTCGCTGTGGTGTCCGGGGCGGTGCTGTTGGCGGCGGTGACGGCGAACGGGTAGTCACCGGGCGTCGTGGGCTGCCCTGCGATCACTCCCGTCTCGGGGTTCAGGGAAAGGCCTGGCGGAAGCGATCCACTCGTCACCGCGAACGTCGCGGCGGGCGTGCCCGTAGCGGTGATCGTGTGCGAGTAGTCCGTGCCGACTGTTCCGGCCGGAGGCGCAGCGGAGGTGATCGCGGGGCTCGTCGTGACGGTGCCCGGGGTGGTGTCGCAGCCCGCAGGTGCGGTGATGGTGTTGGTGTCGAGGGTGACTGCTCCGGTTCGGGCGAGCAGCCGCCCGGTGATCGTCGCGGCAGTCTGCGCGCTGATCGACGCGTCCGCCAGGACGGTGCCGACGAACTGCGCACCTGGGTTGAGCGTCGCCGAGCTGCTGACTTGCCAGAACACATTGCACGCGCTCGCGCCGCCGGTGAGGGTCACGATGGCGCCCGACCCGATCGTGAGCGTGGACGCAGCCTGGAAAACCCACACGGAGTCTGCTGAGCCCGCCAGCGTGAGAGAGCCGCTCAGCGACAGCTCACCTCCCGCATAGATGCCGGGTGACAGGCTCTGCCCAGCGAGGTCGCCCAGTCCAGTCGCGGTCGGCGTCAGGCTCGCCGCAACCCCGTACGCGGTGGTCAGGTCGACTTGGGCCTGGGCCGCGACAGCGTTGGTTGCGTGCACCGTGCCGTTCACGACGGCGGGTGGGATGCCGGTGATCGACGTACCGGGGCTCAGCCCGACGTCTCCGTTGAGAACGGACGGGCCGGTGTTCGTCACCGTGGACGAGCCGAGGACAGCGAAAGGCGCGGCCGTGCCCAGCCCGATCGGGCCGTCGATGCTGGTCGCGGCGGACGCGGGCGATACCGCCCCGCCGATAAGCACAACAGCACCGGCGAACGCAACGGCAAGCAACGTGCGACGTGAGGAGATCCGGACCATCGACGGTCCCTTCCATTGGGAGGGCGTCGTCATCAACGGCGGTCAACGGTGTCAGTACCCTGGTGCAGGTCTACCACGCATCCCTCCCGAACCGCCGGCATCGAGTGAAACGTGTACCCAACCGTGACCGGAGGTCGCCGCGCCGCGAACCAGCTGGGTGCGGGAACCGACATCCGCATCAAGACGCCGTTCGGGGAGAAGAAGTTCACGGCGACGCCCAAGGAGCGGGCCGTGTACCACCTCTTCCCCGCGGGAGCCGACGCGATCGAGGCCGGCCGGGTCGAGGTCGCGCTCTACCGCTGGAACAACGGCAGCCCGTCTACAAGCGCCACACTGTCGAGTATCCGGCGCTCACCATCCGGCCCCTCGCCTGATGCGCTTCAAGAGACGTGCTCGGGTCGCCGCCGGGTCAGCCGCCCGGTCCTACGGGGTCGATCGGCGCACCGTCGCCGTTCTGGGGCACGTCTCCCCGCTCGACCGGCGCGCCGGGAGCCTCAGGAAGGTCGGAGAGGAGCAGTTCCAGTTCGGCGTCCGACGGCACGCGTACAGCCATCGCGGCCGCCAGAAGGTCTGTGGGCGCTGCGTTGTTCATCCCGGTCACCCGGATCGCTGCACCGTCCTGAACCACGATGTACTCATGGACGCCGCCCCCTGACCTGTGCCAGACGCCCTCCTCATCGGCGCACGTCACCGGTTCGTCGGGTGCCTCCCACAGCGGGGTCTGCGCGCAGGACTCCGCCGTCATCTCACCGCGGTCCGTTCGGATGGTCACCATGGCCCCTGTGGTCTCGTTGAACCAGGTGGCTGACATTCCGCCGGCGGCGCCAGACCCGACGGACTGCGGCGCGAGGTCGTAGCCGTCCACCTCGGTGATGTACACGAGTTCGGGCGCGATGCCCGCCGCGCTCGCGCGCTCGGCGATCTGGTCCGGGTCAGCGGCATCCCGGCCCGGTGCCGCCGACGCGCATCCACCGAGCGCGACGGCGACGAAAGCGACGAGGGCGCTCAGAGTCGCCGGAGCGCGGAGCGGACGTGATCGAGCCATGAGAGCATCCTCCCCCACGGGCATCAGGTTCGGACGCCGGAAGGCTTGTCGATGAAGGTTCGCGATCTGTTCGAGGTTTCGTTTGTGCGACAGCACACGCGCGCACTACCTTCGACACCGGCGGGGCCGCGGGGCTCGCCGGGAGGCGATGCGATGTCGGCGACACTCGGCTCGGTGCCGGAGGAGGCTCCCCAAGGCGAAGGAGACGACGGCAAGCGATCTCGCGCGAAGATCGTGAAGCGCGTCTGGCTGTCGGTGATGGTGTTCGCGATCGCAGGTGTCGTGGTCGGTGCGGTCGTGCTGATCGGCTGGATGGTGGACGAAACACACTTCGACCGTGCGAGTCGGGAGTTCGACGCATTCGAGGCGCAGCTCGAGAACCTCCCCGGCGTCGACGGCGTCGACAAGGAGCGCTGGGTAGAGGCCCCGACGTTCTCGAGCCCGACCTCCTGGATGTCTGTGACGGTGGACGAGGCCGCGCTGCCCGGCCTGCTCGAAGCGGCCTGCTCGACCGACTATGCCGACCCGGTCACGTGGGCGATTCACGTCCGCACCCCCGCAGGAGCCGAGGTGTCGCTGCACACGGCGCCGACCAGCCCGAACCGCTCGGACGACGCCGCACGGTGTCCGGACTTCGGGTTCGATGCGGTGCGACTCGTCGATGAGCTCGACCGTGTCGCCCCCGGTCTCGACATGCAGCCTGCGATCTGGGACAACGGCAGATTCGCAGTCGTGGCGATCGAGGATGCGCCGTCGACCGGGTTCGCCCATCTCCTGCCGCTCATCGAGCACGCCGACGACCTCCTGGCCGCCGCGGGTCTCGACGCGACAGAGCTTCTCGATGTCAATTCGGCGAATCTGGCGGTCACGCTGCGTCCGGATGAGCGTCTCGGGTATCTCGCGCTGCTTTCCGAGCTCACCGCGGAGCACCATGTCAGCAGCTACTGGGCCGGCGACGGCGGCGGTGCGCCGGTCGACGGAGTCGACAGGGTGCAGATCGTCGCCCCCGACCAGCAGCACGCGATGATCCAGAACGCGATCCGATCCTCCCGGCTGAGCGTCGCCGATCTTCCGGTCCGGTTTCTGGAACAATGACCATGCGTTGAGGCGACGCGGTCCGCGGGTCGCCCGAAGTCAGCTGGTGAATTGCTCGGCGACCGCTCTCGGTGAATACGCCGACGATACGTCGCGCTGAGTAGGTTCTGAGCATGGCCTCGCCCCTCGCCCCCACTCGACTCATACACCGCGCGCCGTCGGCGGTCACGATCTCGACCGCCGCGGTCGCCGCGAACACGGCCCTCCTGCGCGAGCACTGCGGCGCCCCGGTCATGGCGGTCGTGAAGGCGGACGGCTTCGGTCTGGGCGCCGAAGCCGTCGCGCGCGCCGCCCTCGCGGGCGGAGCCGGCGAGCTCGGCGTCGCGACGTGCGATGAGGCGCTCGCGCTCCGGGCC